>NZ_CBAYMC010000061.1:0-19192 GCF_964826245.1 Armatimonas sp.
ACGGCTTTCTTAAAGAGCACGCCATAGACGGGGGCCAAGACCAAAAACTCCGTGCCATCGCTCTTTCTCAGGCGCAGGAGCGGCTCGTTTAGCGCAACAAACTGCCCAATGGCGCGCTCCCAACCCGCGACGGTGGCGACGCCCTCATGCTCCGCGATGACCGTAAACTTCACGCGGGTATTGTACGCCGTCGAATGAATTCGCGGCTAGTGAAGAGAAGTCCGCCTCCGCGGACTGTAGATTCAGCAGTCGGCGAAGGCCGACTTGTTTTGTATAGCCGGGATTTCAATCCACGGTGACCAAGGTATCGGCCTGCGCGGCCAGCGCAAAGTCTTTCTCCGTCAGCCCGCCCGAGTCGTGGGTCGTGAGTGCGAGAGTCACTTTGTTGTAGCGGATGTCAATATCCGGGTGGTGATCCGCCGCCTCAGCCGCATCGGCCACGGCATTGACAAAGCGCAGCGCCGCCTCAAAGTCGGCAAAGACAAACGTGCGGGAGATCATCGCATCTTTCAGGCTCCAGCCCACACGGAGCGCCAGCGCCGCTTGCACTGCGGCATCGGTTAGTTTTGGGTCTCGCATAAAGGTAGTGTACCTCCCCCGGCCTCGCACGGCTTGTCCACTTCTCCGACCCGGGGGGCTTTGGGTGGCTTGTTCCTCGTTCACCCTACCAAGGGGGCTAATTAGAAAACGCCTGTAAAATGAAACATCAATATCAGGTCTAAGAAGCGAAGGCACTCATATGGAAGAAATTGATCGTCAAATAGAATGTCTCAAAAGTGCTGATTGGAGCACTCGTAAAGATGCAGCTATATCGCTTTACAGGCTAGGAGATTCGTCAGCTATTCCAGCTCTCATTCTTGCAGTCAGTGATACCAATCATCTCGTCCGGGAAAATGCAGTTAAAGCTCTGTGCAAGTTTGGCGATACCTCGGCAGTTCCTGCCCTCATTCAAGTACTTAGTAAACCAAGAGGGAGCTTTATCTTCGGGGCAGCTCAGAGCGATGTAGCCCATGCTCTTGGCAGGATTGGAGATATCTCAGCAGTGCCAGTTCTCATTGAAGCACTCAATCGCACTCTCGTTGAGAGGAGCGCAGCAGAGGCCTTAGGACAGATTGGAGATCCCTCAGCGGTACCTGCTCTTATTCGATCACTCAATAGCATTTCCGCCGGGCATAGTGCAGCCCACGCTCTTGGCAGGATAGGAGATGTGTCAGCAGTACCTGCTCTTACAAAAGAACTTAATTTACGCTTTTCCTCGATCGGAAGTAGTGCAGCGCAAGCATTGGGACAAATCGGAGACGCTTCGGCAGTACCTTTTCTCATTAAAGCGCTCAAAAGAAATGACTCACAAATCAGGCGAGAATCAGCAAAAGCATTGGGACAAATCAGTGATGCTTCGGCAGGGCCAGCTCTCATTCAAGCACTAAAAGACACACATTCAGAAGTTCGGTGCCATGCGGCCTATAGTTTAACACAATGTATAGCTAGACATCCTTCTTTACATTGGCGTGACGCTATTCCAGTGCTTAGGAAACGAAGGCGTAACTTAGCAGATATCGAGAACTGGAGATTTTATCAACAGACCTTAGAGACGATAGAGAAAGCAACAGCAAGTTTGAAAGACCTTCCCATCGCTGATACCGCACAAGTTGCCTCCACCCAAAACCTGCCCATTCCTGTGGAAGTGCTCCTCAATACCGACGCGCCACCTGCTCGAAAAAGGCTGGTTCAGAAGATTTTTCGCCGCTCGTAGTCCCGCACTGCCCCCCTTCGCAGCGAGGAACGAGCGATTGCCGGAGGGGGTGGCGAGCCTAAGCGAGCCGGGGGAGGGGAAAAGCTATCTTCGCACCACCCGCTCCGGCTGGTTGCTGACGACACTTTTATACGCCGCTTCGACCACTTCCACGGCGCGGAGGCCGTCGATGCCCGACGCGAGCATTTTGTGCGACGCTTCATCGCCGAGGCAGGCTTTGACAAACGCGGTGACGAGCCCGGCGTCTATGTTGCTGCCCCAGTTCTGGTAGCTCACTTTATTGGTCTTATCCGAATACAGCACCGATTCTTGGGCGAACATGTCCATCTCAATCACGCCCTTGGTGCCGATCACGCTCATCGTGACATTGCCCCAGGTGGGAAAAGACTTCGGGCGGGACCACGAGGCATCGAGGCTAGCATAGATGCCATTCTCGAAAGTAATGGTCGAGATTCCCGCGTCGTCGTAGTCCGAGTGGGCGAAGCCATTGCTGGCCTCGCAGTAAACTTCTTTGGCTTCGTCGCCCAGCAGGGCGCGCAAGAGATCGGTCACGTGAACCGTGTGGTCCATGACCGCGCCGCCACCGGAGAGCTTGGTGTCGATAAACCAGCCGCCGGGGCACATTCCCTGGTTGGTGCACCGCGCTGCTAAAATCTCGCCGAGGTCGCCGCTCTCGACCGCACTCTTGAGCTGCCAGAACGCCGGGGAGAAGCGACAGGGAAAGGCGGTGTAGAGCTTCACGTTGTTTTTCGCACAGGCATCTACCATGGCCTTGGCATCGTCGGCGTTGGGCGCGAGGGGCTTCTCAGAGATGACGTGCTTGCCTGCCGCCGCCGCCGCCTCGGTGAGGGCGTGGTGCTTGCTATTTTCCGAGCAGATCACCACGGCGTCCGACGCGTCCAGTAGCCCGTCGAGCGTCTCGTAGGCACGAATAGAGAAACCCGCCGCTCGCTCGTCTTTGCGGGCCGTGTCGTCGTCCCAGAGTCCGACAATCTGCGCCTCGGTCGAGCCACGCAGGCCCGCCACGTAGGCTCCGGCGTGCATGTGCGCCGTCGAGAGAATTCCAATTTTAAGCATGATTAATTTATACTCACTTCGAGAGCTGTAGCCCCGTCCGAACCTCGAGCGAGATCACGGCATCCTGGAGCTTGACGCCCTGGAGCTGGAGCGTGTGGACGAGAACCTTGCTCCCATCCGAGCTGAAGCGCACTCCCTGAGCACTGGGAACGTCTTGGACGGCCACTAGTCTCTGGTCGGCAAAATCACGTAGGCGCACCTGGTGTCCGACTAGCTCCACTTGATAGATGCTGCCAGGAGCGAGTGCGATCTTCCCGAAGCTTGCGAGGTCGGGCGCGGTTTCCAGACGTGCCTGAGGAAGCGCAGTGGGTGCACGCAGGGCTTGGACAAGCCCGACGGCAGCAAACACGCCAGAGACGACGAAGAGTGCGGCGGTTTTTTGCTGGCGGCGGCGAGTGTAGGGGTTGGGTGAGAACGAGAACATAGTCATAGCTCCTTAGAGTGCGATAGCGCGGCCTGTCTTCAACGATTCTCGGGCGGCAGCAGCCACGGCAACCGCGCTCCGGCCTTCTTCTGCCGTCACGGCAAGCGGCCCGCCGCTGAGAATCGCGTGGGCAAAGGCGGCGATTTGCTTGTCGTAGGGATCGTCGGAGGGGATCAGGGGGCGGCCACTACCGGTGCGTGTCTCGGTGTGAAAGCTCAGCGAGACCTCTTTGCGGGAGTCATGAGCGAGTAGCCCGGCATCGCCTGCGATCTCAAAGGTCGCGCCGCCGCCTTTTGGGTCGGCCCAGGTCACTTCTGTATGACTAATAGCTCCGCTGGCGTGCCGCAGGGTGATCAGCGCATGATCCAGCCGCTCAAAGCCGCGCTCCGTGAGGCCCTTGGCGTAGACCCGCTCGACGGGGCCAAAGGTCCAGAGCAGCCAGTCAAGATCATGAACGGCGAGGTCAAAGAGAATTCCCCCAGACTGGGCCTCATCGCCAAACCAGCTCGACCAGCCCGGAAAGCCACCCCCGCGCCGGGTGCGCACCACGGCGGGCTTGCCAACTCCGCCACTCTGAACGAGGCTATGGGCATTGGCGAACTCGGGGAAGAAGCGCACCACCTGCGCCACTGAGAGCCGTCGCCCGGCGATCCGCGCCGCCTCGATCATCGCGTCGCAGTCCGCCACGGAGAGTGCCATCGGTTTCTCACAGAGCACGTGGCAGCCCATCTGAAGCGCCTCCTCGCTCACGCTGCGGTGTAGGGCACTCGGTAGACAGACACTCACCGCCTCGATACCCGAGCTGAGAAGCGCCTCGACAGAGCCAAACGCCTGCGCCCCGTATTTCTCTGCCAGTGCCTCGGCCTTGGGAAGATCCACATCCGCAACCGCGACCAGCTCGAATCCCTCGGCCTTCATCCAGCCCCGCGCATGGGTCGCGCCCATCCCGCCTGCTCCAATCACTCCTGCCTTGAGTTTAGTCATAGATTGATTATCGCCCACCACAACAAACTAGTCAACGGCTAACGATGTTTTTCATAAAATAGAGCACCAGGCTATCGTCGTTGAGGGCACTCTCGCCATGGGCCAACACTTTCCCGTCGTAGGTCAGACCGCGCCCGTCGGGGACATAGCCGCGCTTGACATAGAGCCGCTGCGCCGCGCCATAGTCCGCCGTCATCCCGACTCCGATTCCCGCAACCGGTGAGCGCTGGGCAATAAGCCTCTCGGCTTCGTCCATCAGTGCCGTGCCAAAGCCACGCTTGCGCCACTCGGGCAGCACATTAAAATCCGCGATCTCGGGGATACTCTCGGCGGCAAAGGGCGTATAGTGCGCGTGCCAGACAACCGTCACATAGCCCACAAAGACACCCAAAATGTCCGCAGACACTAGTTTTTCAAGAGTGAGCATGAGATTATTGTATAGCAAGCAAGCCCAGAGATTTATCCTACGGCCTATGGCTCCATTGTACTTTATTGAAATTTGTGATAAATTAACACGAACATAAATTCAAGAATACACCATGAGGCACCGCGTTGCCTCCGTTAGGACAATAAAATGAACGACGAACAGCTCGTCAAGGTCAGCAAGTACCTCTCTAAACACTTGCGTCATCAGCCCCAGAGCCTTGGCCTCACGCTTCAGCCTGGCGGCTGGGTCGGTGTGGAGGAGCTCTTGGCCGCGTGTGCGAAGAGTCGCTTCTTTATCTCCCGTGCCCAGCTCGATGCTGTTGTGGCAGGCAATGACAAGCAGCGCTTTAGCTTTGATGAGAGCGGTGAGCGGATTCGCGCCAACCAGGGGCACTCCGTTGAGGTAGACCTTGCGCTGGTTGCTCAGGTACCACCCGGGACTCTCTACCACGGCACCGGCGTAGGCAGTGTCGAAGCGATCCGCCGCGAGGGCTTGCTCAAGCTACGGCGGCACCATGTCCACCTCTCACCTGATATTGAGACCGCCCGTAAAGTCGGAGCGCGACACGGCAAGCCCCATCTCTTTGTGGTGGACACGCAGGCCATGCATGCCGCAGGGCATCTTTTCTACTGCTCGGATAACGGCGTCTGGCTGACGGATCACGTCCCGCCAGAGTTTCTCCACGATGCCTGAGCAGGGAAGTGAGGGGGGGGCGTCGAATCTGCTGGCATGCGTCTTCGAGGACGGTTTTTCTTTGCGGCAGCACTGTTGATCCCCGCCAATGCCATCTGGATTATCCAGTCGGAGGTGATGCGCTACGCCGGGCACCCGACCACGATCTCGTTGTTCTACAACACGATCTTCTGGCTCTGCGTCCTGCTCGCCTTCAATGGGCTCATTGGGCGCGTCTTGCCCAAAGCCGTTTTTTCGCGGCTGGAGCTGCTGACCCTCTACGGGATGCTCAATATCTGCACCGGAATCGCGGGCCACGATAGTATCGAGGTGCTCCTGCCCATTCTGGCCTACCCGGTCTACCGTGCCAATGCCACCAACAACTGGGAACAAGATCTTATTCCCAAGCTCCCCAAACACTTAGTTGTCACGGATAAAGAAGCGCTCAAGCCGTACTTTGAGGGGCACTCGACGCTCTACGAAGCCAGTCATATCCAGGCGTGGCTGGTGCCGACACTCTGCTGGTGCGGTTTTCTCACCACGATGATCGTGCTTTTTATGTTTCTCAATGTCTTGCTGCGCCGCCGCTGGACCGAGAGTGAGAAGCTGGCTTTTCCGCTGATCCAGCTGCCTTTAGAACTGACAGCTCCTGGCGCGCCGCTGCTCAAGAACAAAGTGCTGTGGGCAGGCGTGGCGATTGCGGTGCTTCTCCAGCTCTGGAACGGTGCGGCAGTCCTCAATCCTCAGGTGCCGCTGATCCAGCTCAAGTACGTGGACCAAGGCCCGACAAACTTCCCCACACGCCCGTGGAGCGCTATCGGCTGGCTCCCGATGGGGTTTTATCCGTTTGGCATCGCGCTGGGCGTGCTTCTGCCCGTAGATCTGATTTTCTCGTCGTGGTTCTTCTTTCTGTTCTATAAGTTTCAGCTCGTGGTTTCCGCATGGATGGCATGGGACCAGGAGCCCAACTTCCCCTACACCGATGCGCAGGCACTGGGAGCCTATCTGGGGATTGGGGTGGGGGCAATATGGGCGGCGCGACGGCACTTTTCCTGGCTGGCGCGGGTCTTTTTCCGCGAAGAAGTCGAAGCTCCCGACCCCAACGACCCTATCTCCCAGCGTAGCGCCGTCTGGGGCGTGCTGGTGTGCTTGACGCTTCTGGTGACTTTTTTCCGGTTCTCCGGGCTCTCGTTTCTGGTGATCGGGGCGGGGCTGGTGATCTATCTGGGGATTGCCATTGCCATCACCCGTATGCGCGCTGAGCTTGGGCCACCTGTTCATGACCTGCACCACGCGGGCGCGGACACGATGCTCCCCAAGATCTTCGGCCCCACGGCGTTCTCCCGCGACGAGCACATTGGCCTGAGCTTCTGGTGGGGTTTTAACCGCGCCTACCGTGGCCACACCATGCCCATCGGGATCGAGTCGCTCAAGATGGCAGAGCAGGCGAAAGTGGGAACCCGCTGGCCATTCTTTGCGCTGATCGCCGCCGCCGTTCTGGGGCCACTCTGCGCGTTCTGGGCGCTGCTGCATCTCTCCTACTCCTACGGTGCTGCAGGAGCCGTGGCGCCGCCTAATGTGATGGAGATCTTTGGCCGCGAGGCATGGAACCGCTACAACAACTGGACAGGTATCCCGGAGCCGCCGCACTACCGCGAGGGAGCTGCCGTGCTGGCCGGGATGGGCTTTACGCTCTTACTGAACATGATCCGAGGCCGCTGGATCGGGTTCCCGTTTCACCCGGTCGGCTACGCCATCGCCTCAAGCTGGGGAATGAGCGTCCTGTGGGTTCCCATGCTCATCGCCTGGGTCATCAAGATCGTGATCCTGCGCTATGGCGGCCTGGCAACCTACCGCAAGTGCGTCCCGTTTTTCTTAGGCGTGATTCTGGGAGAGTGCCTCATGGGCGGCTTCTGGAACCTCACCGGAATCGTCCGCGAAGTGCCGACCTACGCCTTCTGGCCCTGACCTCAAAGCACAATAAAGACATGCTCTCTCCTCAAACCCCAGCACAAGCTCCTGTTGCTCTCGTAAGACTTGCCTATGACCCGAGCTTTAAAGTGGGCTATCGTCCGGGCGCACTCGTGCTTAAGCCGGAGAAGCCTGCCACGCTCAAGAAAGAGCCTGCCGTCGCCGGAAAGCGCCTCTATGGCACGCTCACTGTCGGCACCGGCCCCAAGGCAGCGCATCTGATTGCCCTCGATGAGCCTGAAAACCAGCCCTGGCGGCTCTATATAGACAGCAATGCCAATGGGGATCTGACCGATGATGGCGGGAATGCGTGGACGGAGCAAAAAGAGATTGATGAGCTCCGTACCCAGACGAAGAGAAAGTACGCGACGGCAACCAATATCACGGTCCGGGCCTCCTACGGCACGGCAGAGAAGGAGACTAGCACCGCGCCTTTTGCCCTGACCTTCTACCGCTATGAGGGCAACCCTGTTCTTCAGTTCTACCATAGCGGAGCGCAAATCGGAGAGCTGAGCCTCAATGGTCAAGCCTATACGCTCGCCATCACGGAAGACAGCCAGCGGGGGGTCTTTGATAGAGCGTTCGAGCGCCGCGAGCCCAGTGTCACTCTCTATCTCAACGGCGATACGAAAACCCGTATTGAGCTTCGCGCCCCCTTTGAGCTGGGGGGAAAAGTCTATGAGGCGAAGCTAACTCCTGATGGAAAGAGCCTGGCACTCTTTAACAGCGACAAGCCCGCCTACAAGCCTCCCGTCGTGACGCCCCGTGTACGGCCCGCCCTGCTCACCGAGGGAGCAGACGCGCCAGACTTTACCGTGCAGACCTGGGATGGTAAGCTTCTGAAGCTCTCTGACTTCCGTGGCAAAGTGGTTATCCTAGATTTCTGGGCGACGTGGTGTGGTCCCTGCATGATGGCGATGCCTCACCTCGAAGAAGTCTGGAAGAAGTTCAAAACCCGCGACGATGTCACGGTGCTGGCGGTCTGTGTCTGGGACAAGAAAGAGGCCTACCAGAAGTGGGTGCCGGGCAATCGCTCGAAGTACACCCTGCCCTTTGTCTTCGATCCCGCGGGTGAGGAAACGGAGAAGTCCATTGCCTCCACGCTTTATAAAGTCAGTGGTATCCCCACTACCTACATTATTGGCAAAGACGGCAAGGTGGTCCGTGCCTACAGCGGCTTCAGCGAGAAAGATACCCGGATTGAGGAAGCACTCACCAAGGCAGGAGTCGGGCACTAAGCCTTACTTCACACTGAGCCCTGCCTTGCGCACGACGATCACCGTGCCATCGGAGAACGTGACTTTACGCGGCTGGGGCGTAGCGCTGTAGACGATATACGTGCGCTTGGTGCCTTTCTTCAGCACGGCATAGAGCGCTGTGTCCGCAGAAACTGTGGTGTCTACCTGTCCCGTTTTGTTGAGAAAATGGACCCAGTGGTAGAAATTCGCCCGCGAGTTGCCCTGCTCGATCTCTTGAGTCTCAAACTCGCAGTTTGCCAGCGCTGTGGACGCATCCGCGAGGGCTTGGTACATCAGGATGACATCGCCCCAGCCGCCCCAGTTTTTCCCCGTGCGCGGCGGCTTGCTCGGATCAAACTTCGGGTCTTTCTTATCGTGGGCGATGCGCTCGGTGGCAAGGCTGGCGAGGTTCTTAGGGATATAGCTGGGATGCGTTCCTAGGTAGAGTGAGCCGCTCTGGACGGGCAGCAAGTTGATGCCGTGCATGTGGATTGGGTCGCCGGAGAACCAGGTCGCAAAGACGGCTTTTGCACCCCAGACCATCGAGGCCAGCGAGCGCGTGAAGGCTTGCGGATAGAGCTTGTTGACATCAAACCAGTAGTTGTCAATGGCGTCTTTTTCGGTGACGTAGAGATAGATTCCCGTGTCGCGCAGCTTCTTATCGCCCGTGAGTTCTCCCCAGAGGATCATGCCCGTCCAGGCGTTCATCGCCTCCGACGACGACTCATTGTTGTTCCCATCGGCAAAGTCGCCTTTTCCATCGGCCCAGGTGTGGCCCTCGTAGATATCGAAGTTGCGCAGAAACGGAAAGAGGGGATCGTCGCGGTCGGGGTTGGCGCAGTCGCGGATCAGTAAGTTCACCATCCCGCCCCATTTACTTTGCGCGGCCCACTGCGGCTCCTGACGCGCCAGCTCAGCGGCGGCGCGGATGAAGTAGCCGTAGTGAAAATGATGGTCGTTGAGGGCCTCGTCGCTGCCGTACGACGCCGGGTAGCCAATGAGCGTCCCCCAGGGCTTGTTGTAGTAAAAAAGCCCTTTTATCTTGCCGGGCTTGGCGGTGAAGTAGTCTTCGAGCAGCGCTTTGAGCCGCGCCTTAAACTGCTGGTTGGCGGCTTGATTGCCCGTAGCATCCGAGAGAGCGGCGAGGGTGGCGAGCTTCCCGAGGGATTTTCCCGTCCAGTAGGTATCTACCAGCTCCGGTTTGAAGCTCGCCGCGTCGGCGTCCAGATATTTTTTTAGTGTGGCTTTATCGTAGCTGCCCAGATCGGGCAGAAGCGGCAGGACTCCCTGAAACGGCGTGACCGTCGTAAAGCCCGTCCCGGCGGCGAGCTTCATCACGCCCCGTATGGTCTGATAAGTGTGGTTTAAGAGCTTGTCGGTGCTGCGCTGGTACTGGTGCGGATAGAGCCCATAGAGCGTCCCCGGCGTGCTGCCCTCGTAGTTTTTTGTCGTAAACGCATACTTCGTCGTGACTTTACTACTTTTTTCGTCGTAGCTCCAGCTCACTTTGGAGTTGGTGATATGATTGTGCGCATATCTTGCAAAGAGCGCTATTGTCTCAGGTTTACTATCAGGAAGTAGTGCCACAGAGAAATAGCTCTTGCCGCCACTCTTACAGACGAGCCGATTGGTGCCGATGCCGTCCCATATGCAGCCCGACGGCCCAAAGAGAGCGTAGCTGCGGCCTTGGACACTTATGCCCAGCACAGGGCTTTTGGCCTCACCAGCAAAGATTTTCGGGGCGCTCCCAAAACTAAACGTCGCATCGCCACCGTCATTAATTTTGCCGTAGACAAACGGGGAGCCGTGGCCAAATGTCAGGGAGAGCTTTCCGCCAAACGCCGCCGTCACAAACCAGTCGCTCCAGTCTTCCACGCGAGTGTCGGGGAAGCTTGCCTGCGCCGAGTGCCCGATGATGAGGTCATTGGGCTCTCCCATGACCGCCGTAAACACGCCCTCGGGATTGGCCGTGTAGCCGATTCCTGGGTAGTAGATTCGCAGACCCTTCGCGTGCGCTTGTACCCCGAGCGGATGCGGGAACATCTGGTTGGAGAATTGTAGGAACGCAAGTGAGCTCCACCAGTCATTGGTGGGCATGGGACGTCTTACGCTTGGGGTAATAAAGGGAGCAGTGGCGGGCTCTTTCGCACCAGCAGGAAGTGTGGTGGTATAGCTCCCCGCTCCAAGAATAACTTGCATAAGATCAGTATCCAGGCTTTTTAGGCTCGCGTCAACGGGCGTGACAGATAGAGGCACAGGCCCAGTGCAAGAATCAGGAGCACACCACCCACTGCGAGCCCCTTGCCCCAAGCAGGCTCGTAGCGCAGCGTCAGCGCTTTCGCGCCTTCTGGAACCACCACGCGCACCCGATCCCAGGCATCTTTCTCACTTGCAACCGGCTTGCCGTCCACAAAAGCATGGAGCCGCTCGCGGGCGAGAAAATTGACGATCACGGGCCCAGTGACCGTGCCTCTCAGTCCGACTTGGACTCCCTCACCTGTGAGGATCAGCGGGAGGGCTTGCTGTGGTGTTCTCTCGGAAAAAGCCAGTGCATCGCTTCCATCTAGCTCCCGAAGCTGCGTGTGCTGCGTGGTCTGGCACAGTGTTGTGCTCTCGATAAGCGCCTTATCCAGGGCATAGATTCCCTTGATCTCGTCGCGCCCTTCGGTCAGGAAGGCCCAGCGAACCCCGTAGCGACGGAGCGCGGTCAGCGGCTCGACAGCAGGGATCGGGTCGAAGTCTTGACGTGCACGCTTGAGAGTGGCGCTGGCGTAGAGACGATCCGTCAGGCGCAGGTTCAGTGGGGACTTCGCCACCAGAGGGTCGTAGCCTTCTAGCATAGGGACTCCATAAAGAGTTGCAAAGTTCTGGCTCAAGCCCGCAATCAGCCCTGGATCTTTCCACTGCGGGAGCCACGGAGCCAACGCAATCCCACGAGAGGGCGGCTGCCCCGTATTGAGCACCAGCGCCCTCGTATCCGATGCCAGTGCGGGATACGGCTTTTCAGGAAGCTCCATCATCGGCTGTGAGATTGCAGCATTGTAGAGAAGTAGGAGCGGAACAGCCACGAGAATCCCGCGCTCGATGCCAGGCTTTCTTGCTATCCGTAGCCAGCGCTCTACGAGGAGTCCTCCACCAAGCGCAAAGAGAAGCGCGACAAAGGGCAGAAACTTCCACCAGTGCTGAAATTTATTGAGCCCCGGAAGAGGCGCCAGAAGCTGTGCCAGCCCTCCCTCCTCACCTAGGCTCAGCACCAGCGCCAGTGCCCCACAGAACAACCAGGCATTCGTTTCTACCATGCGACGGCTCCAGCGCAGAAAAGGCAGACTCACTAGGGCGAGCAGGCCAGCTCCCAAAAAAAGAGGGCTACAGAAATAGAGAGGGCCAAAGTCATAGAGATGCTTCCAGACAGCCAACGTCCCCGGCTCGATTGTTGGATGGGGCGCGGTCGCGAGCGGTGCGGGGAGTAGCATGGCAAGGAGGCCACGGAGCACTCCCAACTTGATGCTTCCCTCGCGATCTGTGGGAGCAATCTCAGCCGCTTGGGGAAGCAAGAGAGGTGCCGCAAGTGCAAGGCCAACCAAGAGTGCCACAAGCGCCCAGAGGAGCTGATTGCGTGAGAGCTTACCTGTCAGTAACCAGAGCATGAGGAGTGCCGCCCCTAAGAGAAGCGTGTAGGTCCACATCTGTGCATTGCCCGCGTGAAAGTACAGCCCAATCACGATCCCTGTCCGTGCCGCCCAGCCCCAGGTAAGTACGCGTTTTTGGGTCAGCTCGATTAGGTGGAGAAAGAGAAGAGGTGTCCAGAGCGCGGCGGGAGCCATGTAGAACCAGCAGCGTGTGTAGACACAGAAGTAGCCACAGAGCACAAAGCTCAGCGCCACACACATCGCCAGAGACGCGCGTAGCCCGATCCGTCGTGCCAGAGCAAAAGTGGCGAAGTAGCCCAGCACCAAGTGCATCACCACAAAGATATCTAGTGTGAGGTAAGGATCACGAAAGAGCCAGCGAGCAGCGGCGTAGCAGAGATAGGTCGGAGGGTAGGTAAGCGCATAGGTTCCCACTGTAGCCGTCGGGCTTCCGAGGAGCTGGTAGGGATTGTAGGTAGGAAAGACACCCTGGTCAAAGAGACTCTGGGCACCTTGCAAGATCACGGGAAAGAACTGCGTGAGGTTGTCGTCGTGGACAAACCCATAGCGTCTTCCCTGCACCAGCACGATGAGCCCCAGGAGCAAGAGCACCAGCCCTGCTAGGGCGTGGCGGCGCTCGATAGTACGCGACTGTGATAAGGGCGCACGTGGGTGAAGGCAGACACGCAGTACCTGAAGGGGACGCTTGAGGCGAGGCATGAGCCGCTCACTCAGCCACACACAGACAAGCCCAAAAACAAAAAGCCCCACTGCCTGCCCCAAAATTTCCAGGAAAGGAGTGAGCTCTGGGCCATTGAGTAACCCCCAGGAGCCCCGTAGCTCGGGCGGCGAGTCGAAGCCCACCAGAGGCGAGGGGTGATTGTCGGGCTTGGGAACGGGCTTCCAGCTAGCGAGAACCGTCGCAAGCTCGCCCTCTCGTAGGAGCTTTCCCTCACACTCCAAGCGAAACGCAAGCGGCTTCTGACGGAGCTCCGGCGGCAGGTAGAGTCGCACGGTCTGAGCCCCGTATGCAAAGCCCAGTTTCCACTCGGAGACGCCTACTTGGTGGGTTAGGGGGCGAGATTTAGCACGTGACGAGAGGGCAAAGACCTGAACCGAGTCACACTCTTGCGGCGAAAGCTTCGTGAGTTTCAGCGTGAGAGGAAGAGTCCCCGCCGCATCATCTACCGCCACCTGCACGCGAATCGCGGCGAAGACAAGTATAAAGCCAAAGAGTAAGAGGATTTTCTGGCGTAGAGAGCGGAGTTTCACCTCCGTATTTTTGGCAATAAAGTCACTTCGCTGGAGCCTGAGGATAGTGTGGTCGCGTGACGTAGCATCCCTCCGAAAAGGCTGGCAAGAAGTAACAGTCCCCCCGCGAGTCCTAGTCCTTTGCTCCAAGTCGGCTCGTAGCGCAGCATCAGCTCTTTTGCGCCCAAAGGAACTGCCACGACCACCCGATCCCAGGCATCTTTGGTGATGGCAATGGGCCTGCCGTCTACAAATGCATGCAGGCGCTCCCGGGCGAGCAAGTTCACCACAACAGGGCCCTGAGTGGCACCACCGAGCGTGACCGTCCCGCCGTTGGCGTTTAGTGCGAGTGGGAGGCTCTTGGACGGATCGCTCTCAACAAAGGCGAGGGGATCACCTCCTCCCAACTCATAGACTTGCAGCCCTAGGCGCGTGTATCGAAGCGTCACTTGGCCGCTTAGCGCCTCAAGGAGCCTGAGCTGATCTAGGGACTGAACGCCATCGGTGACACAGATCCAGCGCACCCCATAGCGTCTGAGTGACTCTAGCGCCTCGGTAGGAAGACCCGGCTGGAAACTTGCGGAGCCTCGGGTAAGAGAGTGACTTGGCTTGTAGCGCCTCTCTAGCGCCTGGTTGAGCGACGAAGCCTCGACCAGTGGATCGTAGCCGTTGAGCATGGGGAGCTCGTAGACCGTGGCGAAGTTCTGCGCCATGCTGAAGACAAAGCCTGCATGATCGCGCTTCCAAGGCGAGATGGTCAGTCCCCGCTGAAGACGTTCGTCAGGGTTGAAAAAGAGTGTCTTGAGCTCGGCAGGAAGTGCGGGATAAGGCTTGTCCGCCAGCGACATGACGGTCTTGCTGATCCAGGCGTTGTAGGCCAGCAGCAGCGGAATCAAGACAACAAGTGTGCGCTCCGCCTTGAGATTTTTCGTGCTCTGCAGCCAGCGCTCTATGATTAAGCCGCCTCCCAGAGCCGAGAAAAGTGCCACAAAGGGCAGAAACTTCCACCAGTGCTGAAACTTATTAAAGACCGGCAGGTGCGCCAGAAGCGCAGCCAAGCCGCCGTCTGCCCCAAGGCTCAGCCAGAGAGCTAGCCCCGCACAGAGCAACCAAGCATTGGCTCCTACAAGCCGCCGTCCCCAGCGTAGCACAAGAAGCGAGGTCAATGCCACTAGTCCTAAAGCGAGAAAAACGGGGCCACAGAAGTAGAGTGGTGCAAAGTGGTAGAGATGTGCCCAGAGGTTCTGGACACCAGGATGAATCCCGGGATGCCAGGCATCCACAAGCGGTGCAGGCAGTAGCAGTGCCAGAAAGCCCTTGAGGACTCCCTGCTTAAAGTCCGCGCTACGCTCAATTCCTGTCACTTCTGCCGACTGTGCCACCAAGAGCGGAGCCGCAATCGCCAGCCCGAGCAGCAGCGCCGGAAGCAGCCAGAGCAGACGGCCTTTGGAGAGCCTTCCGCCGTAGTGCCAGAAGCCCACCAGCGCCGCTCCCAAGAGAAGTGTATAGCTCCACATCTGGGCATTGCCCGCATGGAAGTAGACTCCAATCACCAACCCGGTCTCCAGTACCCAGCGCCCACCCACCTGCACAGCGCTTAAGAGCCGAGTGAGGGAGAGCAGCAGCAGTGGTGTCCAGAGCGCAACGGGGGCCATGTAGAACCAGCCACGCGTGTAGACACAGAAGTAGCCACAGAGCACAAAGCTCAGCGCCACACACATCGCCAGAGACGCGCGTAGCCCGATCCGTCGTACCAGAGCAAAAGTGGCGAAGTAGCCCAGCACGAGGTGTACTATTGCAAAGATATCCAGTGTGAGGTAGGGATCACGGAGAAGATGGGCGGCCATAAAGTACGAAAGATAAGTCAGAGGGTAGGAGAGCGCGTAGGTTCCCACACTCGCTGTCGGGCTTCCCATGAGCGAGTAGGGATTGTAGGTGGGAAAGACCCCCAGCTCTAGACTACGACAGCCCTGCAAGATTGTCGGGAAGAACTGCGTGATGTTGTCGTCATGGACAAACCCGTAGCGCTGGCCGTGGGTTAGTAGCACCAGACTCAGCGTGAGAGTCAGAAGTCCCGCCAGAAGATAGCCGCGCTCCATGGTTTTTGGCTGGACAAGCGGCACACGCTCACTCAGGCAGAGCCGCAGCCACTGCGCGAGCTTTGCACGAGGGCGAGCTCTCCGGAGCGAGAGATAGAGCACAGGAACCCCAATACAGGCCAGCGTGATGGCTTGCGCAAAGAGCTCCAGAAACGGGGCCTCAATGGGGCCGTTGATAATCTTGCCGAGAAAAGGCAGGTGGGCAGCACTCAGATTGGGTGGTGAGTCCAGTGCGACAAGGCCGCTTGGAGCAGGGGCGGCTTTCCAGGTTTCGAGCATGGTCGCTGTGTCTGTTTTGAAGATCTGAGTTTCGCCGATGGTGAGTGTTACCGGAAGCTTTCGCTGAAGAAGCTCTTGAGGAGCGTAGACACGCACACACTGTGCCCAGAACAGGAACTCCAGCTCCCAGACACTTGTGCCTGGCTTGTGGCTCAGTGGCAGCATGATGTCTTTGGGAGAGACCGCTACTGCTTGCACCGTATGGGCATCTGTCTCTGAAAGACCCTCAAAGGTCACCGAGATCGGTAGGCCCCCCTCGCAGTTGTTGGCGATCTTCTCCAGCCGGATTCCAGCAAAGGCTAGCATAAATAGAAGAACAAAAGCAATGACATGCTGTTTCTTGCGAGGACGTAGCCCAAAGAGATGCTCCATACCCCGTATTTTTGGCAGGAAAGTTCTGTGACTATAGCCTGAGGATAATACGAGCGAACAACCGATAAAAAGCTAATGCAAATCGTGATTCCTCTCTCAGGTCAGGGCAGTCGCTTCCAGCGCGCGGGTTATTCACAGCTCAAGCCTCTCATTGAGGTGGATGGCATGCCCATGATCGAGCATGTCGTGCGGATGTTTCCGGGCGAGACAGACTTTCTCTTTATCTGCGGCCAAGACGCTTTAGAGACGATCCCCGAGCTGCGCCCGACACTGGAGCGCCTCGCGCCGCAGGGCAAGATCATCGGGATCGCGCCGCACAAGCGCGGGCCGGTCTGGGCGGCGCTGCAAGCCTCGGAGTGGATTAAAGACGACCAGCCCGTGGTGCTGAACTACACGGATTTTTGCGTGGGCTGGGACTACGCAGACTTTAAAGCCACGATGGAGCGCGAGAGGCCCGCCGGCTGCGTCACAGCGTACCGCGGCTTTCATCCTCACTCGCTCGGACCGAATCTCTACGCCTACCTGCGCCACGACGAAGAGAGCCTGGCAATGCTGGAGATTCAAGAGAAGCACTGCTTCACGGACAATCGCATGCAGGAGTTTGCCTCATCGGGGACGTACTACTTCCGCTCTGGTGAATTGCTCAAAACCACCTTTAACGAGGCCGTCGAGCGCGATCTCTCCACCAACGGTGAGTTTTATGCCAGCATGCCCTTTAACTTGCTCATCGAGAAAAATGAGCCCGTGCGTGTCTATGAGCTAGAGCACTTTCTCCAGTGGGGCACGCCAGAAGATCTTGAAGAGTATCTCACCTGGTCGCGCTACTTTAGCCACTACGCCGAGAAAGATGGCTGGGCTCCTGAGCTGCCCGCGATGCCTGGTACGAACTTAATCCCCATGGCGGGAGCCGGGATGCGTTTTGTGCAAGAGGGCTACAAAGTCGCCAAGCCGCTCGTGCCTGTGGATGGCACGCCCATGATCGCCCGTGCCCTGCGCTCACTGCCCGCTGCCAAGAACTGGATCACCGCCTGCCGCACGGAGCACCTCACCAGCCCTTGCCTGACCGAGTACATGAGCCAAGACGGGCGCAATCTCACGCTACTGCCCGTCGAGAAGCTCACCGAGGGCCAGGCATGTACGTGTCTTCTGGCGCGTGACCAGATAGACCCCGAAGCGCCTCTGCTCATCGCTCCCTGCGATGCTGCGTTTGTCTACGATGCCTTGCACTACGAGCTGCTAACCCAAAGTGCGAGCGGCCCGGACTGCCTGATCTGGACCTTCCAGAACCACCCGCACGCCAATCGTAATCCAAAACAGTACGGCTGGGTGGATTTGGATGAGAAAAACAACGCCAAGACGGTTCTGTGCAAGCAGGCCCCGAGTGGCGACATTCGACAAGCGCATGGCGTGATTGGGGCGTTCTGGTTTAAGAAGGCCAAGTACTTCTTCGCCGCCGCCGATGCGCTGATCGCGAAAAATCTCAGAGTGAATAATGAGTTCTATGTGGACTCCAGCATCAACTTGCTTCTAGAGCAGGGCCGGAGTGCCCAAGTGTTCCCTGTGGAGCACTACCTCTGCTTCGGTGTCCCCGACGATGTGAGAACCTATGACTACTGGGCGGACTACTTCGCTGCGTAGCCGCCTGTTCTGGGGTGTTTTGGCTTTTAAGCTCCTGCTGGGGACGTTTTTCGCGTCGCACTACCTGCGGGGGCTGTTCATTCCGTTTGTCAACTACTACGTCCTCTCGGGCTTTCAGGACCCCTACCAGCACTTTGTGGCGCAGGGCCGCATGGATCTCTTTCCCTACAACCCCCTGATGCTCTACGCTCTGGCGATTCCGCGTCAGCTCTTTTCCGCACTGCTCCCCGGCGGTGTGGAGACCGTCAGCTTCGGGCACTTATTGGTCTTCCGGCTCCCGCTGCTTCTCTCAGATCTCGCCATTCTCAGTGTCCTGCTCTCCTGGTTTCCGCGCGAGAAGTCGCGCGTGCTGTGGCTCTACTGGTGCAACCCGCTGGTGGTCTACATCTGCTACTGGCACGGGCAGCTCGATATTATCCCGACGGCGCTCTTTCTCTGCGCTCTGGCGAGCCTGCGCCAAGAGCACTACCGAGGGGCCGCGCTTTGGTTTGGTGTTGCGCTGGCGACCAAGGCGCACCTGCTGGCCGCCGCGCCCTTTTTCTTTATCTATATCGCGCAGAAAAAGGGCTGGCAGAGCACGACGCGCTACGCCATCATTGCACTTGCCTCTCTCGTGATCTTCCTCTTTCCCTTTGCACAGCACCCTGGCTTTCGGCAGATGGTCTTTGGCACGGAAGAGAGCCGCCGCCTGCTTGCCTTGCAGCTTCCCGTGGGAGGAAATGGGAGCCAGGGTGTGCTGATCACGCCGCTGGTGATCCTCTTGCTCTGCGTGCGCTTTTTCTGCTACCCCAAGCGCAACTGGGACTTGCTGCTGGTCTATCTAAGCTTGGTTTTTGCGACCCTGGTGCTGCTGGTGCCGCCGCGCCCGGCCTATATCCTCTGGAGCCTGCCGTTTCTCATCACGGTGCTGTGCCGCCAGCCGCGCAAGTACGGGCTTCCCTACGCGCTGCTGATCGTCGGGTACTTCCTCAACTTCTTGCTTGGGCCACAGTCGGATGTATTAGAGAGCCTAGCTCTGGTGGCCCCAAGGCTTGCCGCGCAGCAGCAGAGCTTTCTTGCCCCTCTGCTCCATAGCTCGCTCTGGCCCAGTCTCTCGTTCACGGTTTTTGAGGCAGGGCTGGCGGGCGTGATGCTCTCGAACTACCTGTTTGGCCTGCGGAGCAATCAGATCTACCAGGAGCGCAGCCGTCCGGTACTCATCGGCCTTGCGGGCGATAGTGGCTCGGGCAAGGACACACTCACATTTGGGATTGAGAAGCTTCTCGGGGCGGAGCAGCTGGAAGTGATCGCGGGTGACGACTACCACAAGTGGCCACGGGGCCATGAGTCGTGGAAGACCTACTCACACTTAGACGTCCGTGCGAACAATCTTCACCAG
>NZ_CBAYMC010000062.1:0-18762 GCF_964826245.1 Armatimonas sp.
GCCTGCCGTCTGCTCCTCGGTGAAGGCGTTAGCTCTCACGGCATTGACAAAGAAGCTCTCACTGCCGGTGTAGGCAACACTCGCCTCGATACAGTCCAGAACGTCTTCGCGATCCACGCCACCATAGAGCAGACGTGAGCCAAAGTGGAGAAAGTCGCGGTAGGGCGTGAAGTCGGCGGGGCGGACGGCGACATACTGAATCCCGTGGCGCTGCTTGTTGTACTCGCAAAGCTCCTCCCCGATGCGCTTGGTGAAGCCGTACTTGTCGTAGTGGCCGTGCCAGGCTTGGGAGCTGAGAAAGACAATTTTCTTAATCCCTGCGCTCTGAGCCGCCTGGAACATCCAGAACGTCCCGTCCACGTTCAGCCGCCAGAAGTCCACCTCGGTCTTGGCGTTCCAGTGAATCCCGTGCCAGGCGGGCAGATGCAGGATCGCATCACAGCCTAGCGCCGCACGCTCCAGCCCCACCCCGATCTGGACATCGGCCTGCACAAACTCCAGCCCCGTAAACGGCTCTTTCTCGGGGAGCTTGTTGATATCTGAGAGCACCAGCGTGTGCCCCGCCGCCAGCAGGCGCGGGATCATCCCCCGCCCGACATTGCTATTGGCTCCTGTGAGAAGAATTTTCACTTCAGAACCTCGCGGATAAAGTCCATGTCGGCATCAGTCAGCTCGCGGTCTACAGCGGCGAGGTTGCACTTTACCTGGCGCTCGTTGCGAAAACCAGGAATCACACAGGCGACGTTGTTGAGATTCAGAATGTAGCGCTGCGCCACGGCGGAGAGATCCTCGGTTGTTTCCCCAAAACGCGCTTTTAGCTTCTCCAGCTTGGGCTTGAGCGCGGCTATCGCCTCCGCGCCAAAGCCGCTGTTGCCGAGCCGATGGTCGCCGGGCTCGAACGTCGGGGGCTTGGTCGGGTCGAACTTGTCGAGGAGCCGTCCTTGGGCCAGCGGCGAGAACGCCACAAACGTACAGCCGTGCTCGTCCATCAGCTCCTGAAGCTTTGCACCGGGCCGTACAAACTGGTCATCGAGCGCGTGTGCCCAGCTCTGGAGCGCGTCGGGCTTGACCACGGGAATGGCCTTCTCAAAGTCCCCGGTCGAGTAGGCGCTCTGGCCCTTCACGCGAACTTTCCCCTCGGCCACCAGCGCGTCCATCGTCGCCGCTGCTTCTTCGAGATGCTCCCCAAACCAGCCGTGGTGAAAGTAGTAGATATCGATGTACTCGCGCTGCAAGTTAATCAGGCTCTGCTCACACTGATGGCGAATATGCGCAGGTTCGTAGGCATGGGCCGCCGTGCCGGGAAAGTGCCCGATCTTGGTGGCGATCACGACGCTCTCGCTCTGAATGCCTAGCTTCTTCAGCGCACGCGCTAGCATTCTCTCCGCCTTGCCGTTGCCGTAGACATCGGCGTTGTCGAAATGATTGACCCCAGCATCAAGCGCCGTCTTGATGCCCGCAATAATCTCGTCCTCATCCACATTGGCCCAGCCATTGGGGTTCCCATTGACCCAGTTCAGCCCCCCCATCGTCCAGCAGCCCAAGCTGACCTCAGAAACTTCGAGGTCTGTTTTCCCAATCTTTCGGTACTTCATGGCAGGATTGTACCCACTAAGTCGCTAATAGCTTGCCATGCAAATCCCGATCGCGGACACTCCTTACTGGCAAGACTGGCATGAGGCGGCTCCTCTCGCCAACGAAAAACAAAACGATGTCCGTGCTGTCGCCTTGGATGGCCGAGGACGGCTGTGGTGCGCGACGGCAGCGGGCGCTTTCTGGCGCGATGGCTCCACGTGGCGAACACCGTCGATGGGATGGAATGCGCAGGGCGAGACACTGGGCTCGTGCCACTGCCTACTAGCGGAGCCAAACGGAACCCTCTGGATCGGAACCTGGCAGGGACTCTACTTTATCGAGAAAGACAGCTACGTCCGATCTGAGCCGATTGGCCTCATCTGTGCACTCTCGCAAGCCAAAGAGGGTACCCTCTATGCTGCAGGACCAACGGGAGTTTGGGTTCGTCACCCTGGTGATCGGTGGTCTCGGATCAAGGGGAGCTGGCACCAGGCGATTCGTGCGATTGCCCCCATGGACGCGAGCCATGTCTGGATCGGGACGGCAAGTGGTCTGTATCTTCAAAACACCTCTGATGGCAAATCTGCCCGGCGCTTCGGGACGCCCGAACAGCTTCTCAGTAGCAATATCTACTGTCTCACTACCCTTTTCGATGGAACGGTTGCGATTGGCTCGACCGGCGGCGTGGATTTTTACCAGGGCACCAAGCGCGTGAGATTTCTTGGCGTGGCGCAGGGCTTGCCTAATCGCCATGCTCGCGCAATTACTGCCGATAAAGAGGGGCGGCTCTGGATCGCCACAAAGCTGGGGGTGGCACGCTACGACACCAAGACGCAGAAGTTCTCTCTGCGCCACAGCCGCCGCTGGCTGGCCCGTGATGATGCACGCGATGTGGCGATCGCTCCCGACGGCACAGCGTGGGTCGCAAACGCGGGCGGCGTGGACGCGATCCGCCGCAAGAAGCTCACGCTCGCCGAAAAGGCGGACTACTTCCTCTCAATTGTCCGCAAGCGGCACATTCGCCCACCGGGGCTGGTCGGCCCGGCCGTGCTCAAGAAACGCGGTGACCTCTCCGAGAGCTTTATCGAGGACGACGACAACGACGGTGAGCACACGGGGATGTACATGGCCGTGGAGTCGCTGCGCTACGCCGTGACCAAGAACCCTGAGGCACGCGCCAACGCCCGCGCGGCCTTCAATGCCATGGTGCTCCTCCAAGAAGTGACCGGGACGCCACACTTTATCGCCCGCTCGGTCTTGCCTGCCGGCACCGCTCCCCTCCACGAGACCGACCGAACCTTCACGCCCGAAGAGCTCGCCCAGATGAAGCGCGACAACCCGCGCGAGAAGCCCATTGAGAAGCGCTGGGTCTTGAGCGCCGACGGCAAGTGGCTCTGGAAACGCGATGCCAGCTCCGACGAGATCGACGGCCATCTGTACGGCTACGCGATGTACTACGACCTTGCCGCCGATGAGAGTGAGAAAAAGCGCGTCGCGGAGCTGGTGGATAAGATCGTCGGGGGGATTGTGGATCATGGCTTTGTGCTAGCGGACATTGATGGCAAGGCAACGCAGTGGGGTAACTGGTCGCCGGAGAGCCTCAATGGTGACCCCAACTGGAACGAGGAGCGCTTCGGCAACTCCACCGAGATTCTGGCACACCTAGGCGTTGCCTATCACGTCACCAAGAAGCAAAAGTATAAAGACGCCGCCCAGCTTCTGATCACGAGGCACGGCTACGATAAGAACATGCAAAGCCTTGCCTATAAGACCCCGTCGGAGCGCACGCACATCAACGATGAGCTCCTAGGCATGGTCTTTCAGAACCTCTTCAACCACCTGATCTTTCCACAGCTCCGCCCCGCTGCCCTCACCGCGATCCGCCAGTGGCACGCCACCTGCCGCCGTGACCATATACCCTTCTACGACTTTGTCTACAACCAGTTCTCTGGCCGACGCGTCGCTCTAGAGCCCGCCGTCGAGACGCTCCGTGACTGGCCGCTGGACATGATCGAGTGGACCGTAGACAACCGCAGCCGCGAGGATATCCAGCTTGAGCGCACGCCCGGTACCGACGATGGCATGCTCAAGAAACTTGTCCCCCGTAGTGAGATGGGGCTGGTCATGTGGGATCAAGAGCCGTATAAAACCGTCATTGGCCGCAACGGCGAGCGCGAGGACAAGCCCACCGACTGGCTGCTCGCCTACTGGATGGGTCGCTACTGGGGACAGATTAAATAGTCAGGAAAAGCAAACATGTCACTGAGGATTACCGATGTCGAGCGGATCACGCTCAATGTGCCGTTTACGCCGCGTTGTGAAAAATGGAATGCGCGGGAGGTCTGGCAGTGGAAAGTCGTGGAGGTCTGCCGGGTGGAGACCGATGCAGGCCTGATTGGCTGGGGCGAGACGTTGCCGCACTACACCTGGGGCCGGGTCTCTGACGACGCCGTGGCGCGGGTGAAGGGCAAGAACCCAGCGGACTTTCTGGGTGATGACTCTCTTGGTGCGGGCTTGCAGATGGCGCTCTACGATGTGGTAGGCAAGGCGCTGGGCGTGCCAGTCTATAAACTACTCAACCAGCCGCTCGTCCGCCCGTGGTGCCCGATTTCCTGGTGGACGATTGACTTTCCCCCGGATGCCTTAGCCGAAGAAGCCCGCGACGCGCTGGCGGCGGGCTATGTGGCCTACAAGACAAAAGCCCGGCCTTGGTGGGATGTCTGGGCACAAGTGGAGGCGCTCTCTGCGGCGTCGCCCGGGTACTTCAAGATTGACCTCGACTGGAACGAGTTTCTCCTCAACGCCAGCAACGCCGCGCCAGTCTTGCAGTCGCTGGATGCCTATGAACGCGTCGCGCTGTATGAGTCCCCCATTCCGCATCGGGACTTGGAGGGTAATCGTCTGCTGCGCCAGAAGACCAACCGGCCCATTGCCCATCACTTTGGCGCCGTCCCGTTCTCCAGCGCCGCACGCGAGGAGATCTGCGATGGCTTTGTGGTGGCGGGAGGCCTCTCCAGTATTCTCAAGCAAGGCGCGCTTGCCGCCGCGTTTGAGAAGCCGTTTTTCTTGCAGATGGTCGGCACCGGCCTGACGACCGCACTCTCGGCGCATCTGGGGGCCGTGCTTCCTTTTGCACAGTGGCCCGCCGTCAACTGCCTCAATAACTTCGCCGACGATCTCTTGGTAGACCCGCTGGAGATCACTGGTGGCTACGTACGCGTCCCCGAAGCGCCCGGCCTCGGGATTGCGTTCGATGAGTCCACGCTCACCAAGTATAAGATGGAGCCGCCCTACGAAATCCCCAAGGAGCGCCATATTCTCTCGGTCGTCTGGCCGGGCGGACGCGTGGTGCACTACAACAATCTGAGGCAAGCCGCTTGGAACGACGGCTGGGCGGGCAATATCCCCGTGCAAGAGCGCGGCGTCACCATGGAGACCCGCCTCGACGACGGCTCTTCCGACTTCGCAGAGCTCTTCGCCAAGACAGAACTCGGCCCCGTGCGGGATCGGCGCTCACTGGCTTGAGCCCTGGCATTGTGAAAAAATACGAGGGTAGCTAAGAAGGATTTTCGAGAGACCGTTCCGTACCTAATCAAGACCTACCTAAGTTGTTAAATTGTGGTGTACTCTTAACTCGTTGGAGCAAAACATTGAAGAATCAAGTTCTCTTTACTCTCACTGCTGGCAGTCTGCTTGCTATCTCTCTTTCTCTCACAAACGTCTTTACATTACCGGTGCACGCACAAAAAGCGACGACCAAGTCTAAGACACCCGTGCACCACGATCTCAATACCGTCAGTGGGCTCAGCGCCTATCTTAAAGAGCTGAAGCTAGCCAAAAAGGCAGCGGGCGTCAAAGAAAAAATTCTCCCCGGCACAAATGTCCGTGTGCTTCCTGGGACAGGGATCTACGAGGAGCGCCTCGCACGTCTCCAGGAGCGTGCGTACCCTAGTGACCGGATCAATACGGACGCGATCTTTCGTTCGATTAATCAGCGGGAGCGAATGCAGCCGGCAGCCCCGGCGCTACAGCAGCGCGCTCGGGATCGCTCTCTTGTCACCTTAGCCGCGACGGGTGGTGGGAATCCCAACGCGGTTGGTGCGTGGGAGTTCATTGGCCCTAGAAACCTCACGGTTCCCTACACCACATACTATGGCCCGGCCAACTCTGCTCTGACCGGACGTGTGAGCGGTATCGCCTTCCACCCCACGGACCCGAAGACGATCTATATTGCGACCCCGATAGGCGGGATTCATAAGACCACCGATGGCGGTACGACATGGGCAGCCATTGGAGACTCCTTTCCTATTCCGTTCACCAGCAGTGTTGCCGTCGACCCGAATAACCCGAATATTATCTACGCGGGCCTCGGTGACCACGACTATAACATTGACACCCAGGGCTGGTGGTTTGGCGGAGCTTACAACGCGCGACAGTTTGGGGGGATCATGCGCTCCACCGACGGTGGCGTGACCTGGGATCGGACGATGGACTTCCTCCAGGGCTGTGCGGTCAATGCGATTGTCACTGATCCTGATACGCCCGGTGTTGTCATGGCAGCAGTCTATGGCGGCACGGCTGCGAGTATCTACCGCTCCACGGACTACGGTGCTACTTGGAGCGTCAAGACCGCAACCAAGTCGTTAATTATGAATGCCGAAGATGTTGAGATCGGTGTACGCGATGCCTCCGGGAGGCGCCCCTACTACGTAGTGGGAGCCAACAACCGGATTTTCCGTTCGGCAGACAAAGGCATTACCTGGGCACAGATCACCGGAATTGGTGGCGCGGGGAGGGTTCGAATCGCCGCATCCGCCGTCAGTGCCAATATCCTCTACATGACCAGCACCAGTGACCAGAGAGTTCGCAAAGGGGTTCGCAATGCCACCACGGGTGCCTGGACTTGGACCGATATCACCGGCAACCACCCTCAAAATTATGGCCCTGGCTCCAACTGGTCACAAGTTCCCTACGACTACCACATGCAGGCTTCTGCGCATACCATCAATGGAACGCTCCAAGACACACTCTACTTGGGCCTGATCACAATCTCTGCCTCACCAGGAGCCAACGGGACATGGATTGACATTGGCCGCACCGGAAGTGCGCAAGCGCGAACACACAACGACTCGCACTCGTTTGCTGTCTTTCCGGGCGACTCCAATATCATGGCCGTGGGCAACGATGGTGGCATCTATGGCCTTACGTACACGACTTCGGCGGGAGCACCGACCTTGACGTCTTGGACGTTTGCGACGAGGTGGAACCACTCGATAGGCATCACGGCTTTCCACGATGCTGACTTTCACCCCACCAACCCTAATATCATGCTCGCAGGGACGCAGGATAACGCAACACCCGCAGCGCTCGGGGATCTTACCAACTGGAAAAATCCTGGCGCGGGCGATGGTTTTGGTTCCGCCATCAACCCCACCAATCCTGCGATCCAGTTCTTAACCGTCCAAGGGGGCACCATCGCTCGCACGGGTAACTCCTGGGTATCTGGGGCCTATATCACCCCTGCCTATTTTAGTGAAAGCCCTGGCTTCTTTACCTGGCTTGGGATAGATCCTACGGCACCGGGCCATCTCTATTTAGGGACACAGTTCTTGTGGCGCTACAATGAGACCACCCGAGCCTGGCAGGGGCACTTGGGAAATACCCAGCTCTCCAATGGCCAGATCCGCGCCATTACCGTCGCCCCATCCAACAACCAGCGCCTCTATGTCGGCACCACTGATGGAAAATTCTGGATTAGTAGCAATCAAGGTGCCAGCTGGACTCAGCGCACAGGTCTCCCCAACCGGGCTTTTACCAGTATCTGGGTGAACCCGATAGATCCTGATCATGTTCGCGTCGCCGTAGGAGGTACAGGAACAGGGCACCTCTACGAGTCCTACGATGCCGGTGTGACTTTCGTAAATATCAGCGGCTCCGGCACGACGGGACTCCCCGATGTTCCCACCAATGCCGTCACCTGTGATGCCAGCTCCCTCTGGGTGGGCACAGACATTGGAGTTTTCTACTCCGCAGACTCCGGGTTGACCTGGCAGAATGCGACTCAGCCGCTTGGTCTGCCGAACTGTGAAATCAGTGCTCTCAAGCTGGTTCCTGGCACGGGCTATCTGATGGCTGCCACCTATGGACGCGGCATGTGGCGGCTCCCTGTTGTGATTGATCCTAACTACCAAAAGGGCAACCCGAATGGCACGGGTGTTATCACCATCGCCAGTGCGACGCTTGGCGGCACGAAGGCAGCTCCGACTCTTTCGCTGACGCTTAGGAACACAGGAACGGGGAATACGAAGAATGTGACGGTCACCTTTGCCCGCTTGGCGCTGGGTGGCGATCCCGCCATGAATCCGCTCAACCTCCCCCTAAATGTCGGGGAGCTGACCAATTCAGCTCAAACCGTCGCTGTCCTCAACTATGGAGCAACCACCCAGCCAAGCGGCACGGCGGGCTTGGTGAAGGTTCAAGGAACCTACGTCCGCACGAGCGATCAGTCGATACAGTCCTTCAGCGGAAATCTCAAAGTGATTCTCCCGTAGACGTCTAGACCAAAGAGAAGACACACGCCCTCAAGCCACTCCTCGTGGCCTGAGGGCGTGTTTTTTTTCGTCGCTATAAAATCCCCGCACTCTGGCCCCACTGGCGGTAGGTTTCCAGCTCAAACGGAGGATTGCCGCAGAGGTAGTGGTTGGTGCCGCCGTCCCACTCGATTTTGTAAAGACGCTTCCAAGACGCCGAGTAGGGAATCCGCCCCAGCACGGTGACCGAGTCGGGCTTTGCGATCCCCTCACCGGAGAGCATCACCTCGCCGCTCTCCACATCGGTGATGGTGTAGGTGAGCGGCGTACTTTCTCGTAGCTCCGAGCAGGCAAGCAGCTCCTGGTGCCAGTCGCGCGGCTCGCGGAGGGCGAGGAGGAGCGGCTGCTGGCTGGTCTTTAAGTACCCATACGCCAGCTTCTTCTCGAAGTAGTAGTCCACAATCGCATCCGACATTTGCGGCCAGCCATCCATCAGGTTCCACCAGAGAATCCCGGTGCGCCGCCACATGCTGGTGCGAAAGAGCTCCACAAAGAACTTCTTCGCCTCCGCCTGGCTCACCTGACTGGCAAACGCAAAGTCATCAAGGTTGTCCGGCACTTCACCGAACAGCTCACGAATCTGCTTGGCCATCAGCTCGACCCGGTAGTCGTAGAGATCGTAGCCGGGGATTGGCGAGGTCGAGTGCAGAACCCACTCATCGTTGTTCTGGTACGGCCAGAGCTTCTCGGGCGAGAGGAATTTCTCCAGGCTCTTGCGCGATGGGCAGCCGTGGTAGCCGATCTCGCTGGCGAAGTGACAGAGGCTCTCGGTGTAGTAGCGGCTCTTAAAATAATCCCGCGGCCCCCAGAGATGGTTCTCCGGCAGGTATTTTTCGCCTTTTGCAAACGCCTCGCTATCGATGTAGGGCGAGCTAGGAAGATAGGGACGACCGGGATCTTCTTCGAGCAACACATCGGGAATCACTTTTCGCGTGAGCACATTGCGGTTCGGGTCTTGTCGCCTGCCACCCCAGCTCCACGCCTGGTCGCACTCGTTGTCGCCCGCCCAGAGCGCCACACACGCGTGCTGCCGCAGCCGCCGGACAACAGAGCGCACTTCGTCGGCGAGGGTGCGCTGAAAACTCTCGTCTTGTGGATAGACCGCGCAGGCCATGGAGAAGTCCTGCCAGATCAGAATCCCCTCGCGGTCGCAGATCTCGTAGAAGAGATCGTCCTCGTAGACATTCCCGCCCCAGCAGCGCAGCATGTTGCAGTTCAGGTCCACCGCCATTTCCAGAATCGCCGGGATGCGCTCTCTATCCCGCGAGTGGAACGCGTCCACCGGCACCCAGTTCGAGCCGTGGATAAAGACCCGCTCGCCATTGACCTTGAAGAGAAACTCGCCGGAGCCTTGCTCATCGGTGACGCTGGTTCGGATCAGCTCGACCGTGCGAATCCCGTGGGTAAAGTGCAGATGGTCAAGCTCCGCGCCGTTCTTGAAAACCCGCACCGTCACGTCGTAGAGGCTGGCGTCGCCCTTGCCCTTGGGCCACCAGAGCTTGGGGCTCGGAACTTGTACGTTCATCCGCCCCGCGCCAAAGAGCATCCGCTCCCGCTTGGTAAACACCGAGTCGCCGCACCGCCCCTCGACTTCGATCTCATACGTCTCCGCGTAGCACGACGCGTCGAGCTTGCAGTCAAAGTGCAGCACCAGCCGCGCCGAAGCGTTGGATGCGCCAATGCTCAGCGTCTCCAGATAGACATTCTCGATGCGCTCCTTGGGCAGATAGAGCAGCTTGATCGGACGCCAAATCCCCGCAGAGACCGCACGCGGCATGATGTCCCACCCATACTCATGCGGCGCCCGCCGCACCCGAAGAGACTCATACCGATTGGGCTGCGCGAAGCTTAGAGGATTGTTGTGGTAGTTATCTTGAACTTCGGGAGCAAGGTGGATTACAAGGTCGTTCGTCCCTTGAATTTTCGGCATATCGTCATAATCGAGCAACGCCGAAAGGAGTGTCAAAGCCGGAGAGTACCAGCTAAATCCCTGTCGGTTGATATAGCAAGTCATATTTCGGTTTGTCGCAGACAAACAAATAAGAGCCTCATGTGTTTCAGGAAGAGGTGGCGCGACGAATTGGCGCATATACCAGATATGGGCATGTTCCCATTTAGTCAGCTCCGCAATATTCATCCCAAAGAACGGTTCGGGGATCATTCCGTTCCGGTGCAGGTCTAGCTCGAAGTTCCCCGGCACCTGCGCCGGGTAGATTGGCAAGCCCGAGGCGGTCAATTCCTTTGAGGAGTGAAATTGTCCCCCTTCGTCGGAGAAGGCCATTTGCCACTCGCCGGAGAGGTCTAGTGCGACTGCGTCTTTGCGAAAATCCATGGGGAGAGTTTACCTCCCCATCAGCCGGTTTCGTAGGCGACGTAAGGCATAGAGCAAGCGTACGAGCCAGGCTTTCCAGAGCGGGAGGCGCTGGATGCAGCGGACGGGGGCGCCCCCTAGCGCGGCATCGGTGAGGACCGTGCGGGTCCAGCCGGGGACGGAGCGTGGGAGCTTGTCGAGCGTGAACCAGTCCACTGCCACGGACTCCCAGCCGGGCTCGCTGATTTTCTCGGCGACGCTACCGGCAAAGACCTGGAGCAAGACGCCGCCGCCGGGCATGTCGGGTCGCCAGTAGAAGCCCACACAGCGCGTCAGCGTGATCGCAAAGCCTGTCTCTTCCAAAAGCTCCCGCGTGGCGGCCACTTCGGGTGTCTCGCCGGGCTCGATCTTGCCGCCCGGAAGGCTCCAGAGGCGAAAGTCCTCCCGCTTTTGGAGCAGAACCCGCCCCTCGGAGTCCGACACGACAACTTGAACACCGTCGGGCAGGCGCTGCGGGAAATTTGACATGCACTTAGTATACAGAAACCATAAACCAAAGATACAATTCAGGAAGTCATGCACTCTCGTCGTTGCGGCGCACACTCATCCCCGCTGACCTTAAAGGGGAGCTCTTACCAGGCTACTACGATGACTGGCTCTGTACGGAGCGGGAGCGCCTTCAGGCACTGGTCGAGAACTTGCCTGAGGCGCAAACGCAAGCGCAAGTCACTCCCATACCCGAGCCGCTTTCGGAAGCTCGACGCCGGACTTCACCCTCACCGAACGCAATAGAGAGTCTTATGCCTCCAGGCGTTTCTGTAGCTTGGCTCGAAAGAGTGGTGCGCTGGGGCCACTCACCCGCACGGTAACTCGCTCTTTGCCTTTGGTCAGATGCTCCGGAATTGCATACGTCTCCGCCAAGTGCCGGTGCTTTTCGACGGTCTTGGTGATAACAACAATCGGCTGTTCCTCGACCTCGACGGTGAAACGGACATCGTGGTCTTGCGGTGGCCCCCAGAGGCACTCCAGCTCCACGGGAAAGTCGGGCAGGGAGCGGAGCGTGAAAGAGAACCAGCCGTTTTCTTCGCTCACTTGCCGGAACTTCCAAGCGCTGCGCTCGCCGCCGATAAAGCCATCGCCTGCAAAGTGATGGTCGCGCTCAGGCTGCATCTGGTTGGGCCAGAACTCATCGAGCTGCTTGGTGCGCTCGGCATGCTCCCGTGCCTCTATCTCTCGATAGCCCGTTTCTTTTTCAACCCACTCGTCTTTGGAGAATGTGTCGAAGTAGACCGCCTGCCGCCGTCCGTGGAGCTGGTAGAACGGCACGAGGGAGACCTCGCGCTCGAAAGTACGGCTTGTGGAGTTTAGCAGAACGGGGGCCGGAGGAATCTGCGCGTTGAAGGGCTCGCCACCGTCGGCGTCACCGGGCGGCGGCGCAGCTCCCAGATCGGCGGCAAGCACGACAGGCCCATCCAGTAGCGCGAGTTTGTCCGGTGCGCCCAGTAAGGGCTCCGTTGACGGTTTCATGGGAAAGACGAGAGTCGAGTCACCGATATCTTGCCAGCGCAGGGTGGTGTAGCCCGCCCAGCGTGGCAGGCGCAGTCGGACGGAAAGCTCGCTAGGACCGGTGATCGTGAAGCGGATGGAATCGCTACCTGGAAAGGCAGTCTCTTGGCGAACCGTCAGCCCCCACTCCGGGACACTCGCCTCGGAGGCTAAGAGCTGCGTGACATAGAGCACTCCGTTTTCATCGTCCTTGAAGTACACGCCGTCGCCATAGCGTGTGTGGTTCTCCCAGCCGGTTCCGACACAGCACCAAAACGAGTCCTCTGGGGTCGAGTAGTGCTTGAAGTGCCCTGAGAGCAGTGAGACAAAGTAGCAGACCATGCCATCTTCCGGGTTCTGACTCGCCAGGATATGGTTGATGCGGACGCGCTCGGCGAAGTCGGCGTACTCGGCCTTGGGGTTCCAGGCAAAGAGATACTCGGTGAGCTTGAGCATGTTGTAGCTATTGCAGGTCTCGCAGGTGGTGTGGGTCAGCCGCGCCGAGAGATCCCCAGACGGCCCAAAGTGCTCGCCGCTGCCGTGCCCTCCGATCGCGTAGCTATGGCTCTGGGTCACAAAGCGCCAGAAGTTCTCCGCGATGCGCCTGTATTTCTCATCGCCCGTCACTTCGTAAAGCCTCGCACAACCGATGATCTTAGGGATTTGCGTATTGCCATGCAGGCCTGGCAGACAGTCGATTCCCTCGGCGAGCGGGTCGAGAACGGCGCGGTGGTAGAATTTCTCCGCCATTGCTAAAAAGCGCGGCTCTTTCGTCAGCGCATAGAGCTCGGCAAACGACTCGTTCATTCCGCCAAACTCACAGCTAAGCATCGCCTGCCACTTCTCGTCGTCGAGATTTGCCGTGACACCAATCGCCCAGTCCCCGAGCTTGGTGACCATCTCAAGAGCGAGCCCCCCCCTGCCCCCGTCCAACGGGGGGGACAAGAGGAGGGTCGCCGCATCGAGCAGGCCCGCATAGAGCTTGTGGAGGTTGTACCAGGGCACCCAGCAGTCGTTAAGGTCGAAGTTGCGCGCCCGGACAGTACCCACACGAAGCTCACGAAACACCCGATCCGCGTCGGGCATTCCTCCGATAAAACCGTCAGAGCGCGCGTCTTGGCAGCGCTTGAGTTCCGAGAGAACCTGTGAGACGCGCTCGACAAGACGCTCATCTCCTGCTGCCGCTAGCCGAACACAGGCCGACAAATAGTGCCCGAGCGAGTGTCCCGCGAGGCTCTGCTGCTCCCAGCCACCGTAGGCAGTGCCTTGGGTTGGCAAGCCTGCGTTTTGATAGTAGCCGTGGAGCAGGCGCTTGGGGTCAAGGGCAAGTAGCCAGGCGGCATTGCGGTCGCGGGCATCGGCAAATGGGCCGGAGAGGAGCCGGACACGGCGAGGGTCAAGCGGGATGAGCATATCGTTGGCATTTTACGGGTAAAATCGGCCTATGACACGACGAATGTTCTTCGGCATCGCCACCGCACTAGCCCTACTCTCCCCTGCCTCAGCCCAGACGCGCCATGAAGAAGTGATCTACGGCCACAAAATGGGCGTGGCGCTGAGTATGGACGTGACGCTCCCTGAAAAATCCAAGTCCAACGGCATCGGGGTGTTGTGGATGGTGTCGGGTGGCTGGGTCTCCAGCCATAGCTCCATCAATCCTGCGCTTGGGAAAGCCTTCGCGGACCGTGGCTACACGCTCTTTCAGGTTGTCCATGGCACTGCGCCCAAGTTCACGCTCCCCGAGATCCTGCAAGACATCAACCGCTCGGTGCGCTTTGTTCGCACCAACGCCAGCCGCTGGGGAGTCAATCCCGATAAGCTCGGCATCAGTGGCGGGAGTGCTGGAGGGCACTTGACTTGTATGATGGCCGCCTACGGTGGCCCCGGCGACCCCAATGCCAAAGACGTGGTAGACCGCGCATCGAGTGCCGTCCAGTGCGCTGCCTGCTTCTACCCCCCCACTGACTTTCTCAACTACGGCAAAGACGACGCAAAGGCGATGCTGAACCCATTTTTGAAGGGCTACTGGCCTGCCTTTGGGATCACGGAAAAGACGCCGCCCGAGGAGATCGAGCGCCTCAGCAAGACCCTCTCCCCTATCTACGGAATCACCAAAACCACCTGCCCCGTCTTTTTGATCCACGGCACCGCCGACTTGCTCGTCCCCATCCAGCAGTCCGAGCGGCTGATTGCAAAGCTCAAAGAAGAAGGCGTTCCCTGCGAGCTGGTGAAGCGCCCCGGAAAAGGCCACGGCTGGCCCGGAATCGAGAAAGACGCCGAGCTTCTGATGGACTGGTTCGATAAGTATTTAACCTCCCCCCGCCGCTGAGACAGCGACCCGGATACCCTCTGGGTGCGGCAAGCGAAGGGGGTCAAGTATACCGAGACAAGAAGCGGGTACTGGCTCCCAAGTCAGCGGGCGAGTGGTAACTATCCGCGGGCCGCTTTAGCCGCCCGAATCCGAAAACGCCGCGCCATTTGCCAGCGTCACAGAAAAGGGAATCGGTTGCGCGGTGTGGCGATTGTCGGGGTACCAGGGGCGGTCACGCTGGACAAGAATCAGCAGCCCCTCTTCATCGCCGACGGGCTGGAACTGCGGGCTGCCTTGCCGATACGCCGGGAGCCCAAGCTGCGCGACGGTGCCGGGAACGTCGTCGGTGACCAGGCCAATCTCGCTGATGCCTAAAATCTCGAAGCTGTCGCGGCGGCTGGAGGGCAGCGTGTGACGGGCGATGAGCTCGGCGATATTGCCATCGGGGTCGGTGAAGTAGATGGCGTGGGCGTTCCAGTTGGCGAAGTCGAAGAGTGTTTCGTGCCCGTCGGCGCTGGCGAGGAGTGGGACGCGCTCTTGGAGCCAAACAACGGCCTCATCAAAGAGATTCTCGGGGATATTAAACGCGAAGTGCGCGATTGCGGGAGGCGGGTCTGTTTGGGTGAGTGTCCAACGAGTCTCCCCTGCCGCCAATACCACAAAATCGGAGCCGGAGGAAAGCTCCTACAGCCCCATGATCTGTGTCCAAAAGAGCCGAGCACGCTCCAGATCGGCAGTGCCCATCTGAAGCGTGCGGAAACTCACTGCCCGACGACCCAGAGGTTTCGGACTTGGACGAGGTCGTGGTTGCCCTGAAGCACGAGCGGGCCAACCTTGACCTCACCCTTGAAATCGCCGTACTGGATTCCGGTGGGGCCGTTAAACTCCTCGTTGTTCTGCACCAGAACACCGTTCCAGAAGACACTGGCGCGGGCTTTCTCGGTAACTTTCCCCTCGGCATCGAAGCGCGGGGCACGGAAGAGGATGTCGTAGCTCTGCCACTCGCCTGCAGGCTTGGCGGCATTGAACGTCGCGGGCTTCTGGCTGTAGAACGCCGCCCCGGTCTCTTTGGTGAGCTGCTCGCCAAAGGAGTTGTACATCTGCACTTCGTAGCGTCCCTGAAACGCGATCCCGGCATTGCCATGACCCGTGGGAACCTTGAACTCAACATGCACGAAGCAGTCCCCAAACGTGGACTTGCTGGTGATGTCTTTTTTATCAGGAAGCATCCCGCCGTCTTCTTGGAGCGTCCAGTTCGCCGCGGTCTGTGTTCCTCGCGTGACCCAGTTCTCAGCAAAGCCCTCGCCCTTGGGGCCAATCAGCACTTTTGCCGCCATGGGGGCGCGTCCTGCCAGACGAATAGACGTCGGAAACGCAGGAGGTTGCGGGGTGCGCTGGCCCTGGGAGGCCGCGGGTGTCGTCGTTGCTAGGAGCGTCCCCGCTCCAAGGAGCGCAGCAGCGCTCCCGAAAATAAGAGAGTTTCGAATTGCCATAGTTACTTGTTCGACACGCGTTCAATTCTTCCTTCATGACTCCTTCATGAGTTCTGGGCATAATCAAACCATGAAAGTTCAACCTCCTGGAAGCTCGGGGAAAACGGTTGGTTATAACCCGAGTGGTGGCATTGTCTGGTTTGGTACGCTCAAGGCTGGGCTTGCCGAGGCCAAGCGCACCAATCGTCCTATCTTGCTCATGTCCGCAGTCCCGGAGTGCCACGGCGTCTCCGGCATCTGGTGACCGGGCAAGCAAAATACAGACAAGAGTCTCTTGTCTCAGAAACCTGTCATAGACGCGTCCCGTGCGTTTATCTGTATCCGTCCCGCAACCTATGAGAATGCCGCCGAAGTGAAGTATCTGGAAGGCATCTTCAAAGGCCGTGCGGGTACTCTGGAAAATACGGTCTTTGCCATGATGTCCCCGGATGGCACGAAGCATCTGGCGCGTCCGGGCCGCTCCCCGCAGATGAGCTACCGCACCCCAGAGGCGATGGCGGTGGCGATGAAAGAGCTTGCGGGCAAGTTTCCCGCCAAGGGCACGCCCACTGCCATTCCTGCGATGCACAACTTTCGGCTCTCACTCAACACGGCGGCTTGCGACTCCATGCCCCTGCTTGTCGCGGTGGGCGGCGGTGAGGCGCAGCTCTCCAAGCTGGCATGGGCACCCGAGCTACTGGGCAAGTGGGCCTTCTCGCCCATTGCCACCGAAGCGGATCTCAAGGCGGCAGGAATCGTCGCTGGCACCGGAATCTACGCCATCGAGCCTGACACCTTTGGCCAAAAAGGGAGCATTCTTGCCCAGTGGCCGCTGAGTGCGGACATGGCGACCCTCACCAAGGGGCTGACGGAGGCGCAGAAGCGGCACAACAGCGAGGGGAAAGTCGCACGAGAGCACATCAACCGTGGCACCCAGCTCGGGGTTTTATGGAAGAGCCTCCTTCCCAACACCGACCCCAACGGGCCACCCCAGCGTCGTTAGGCGATCACCGTCTCGCCCTCGCATCGGGAAACTAGGACACGACAAAAGCTTTCTTGTCTACCCTAGGGTTCGCCTGGATATTGGTGTAGGTCTCTGCCAGCGTAAAGTTCTCTTTCTGGTAGCTAGTCTGCACCATCAGGCGACGCAACAAGCGGTCGTCCTTGCCGATCGTCAACGTGATGCGCGCCTCGCCGTCTTTGGTCGCGACATCGGCAGCGATCACTTCCACGGGCACACCATCCATTGTCAAGGGCGTGCCAAAGCCCAGGGTCTTAACCGTACCAGGAAGCGGGCTGCGTACGGGAGCGGCGCGTGAGCAAAGAAGGAGAAAGACCGGCGCGATAAACAAGTTCGCCTGGCTAAGGGTTTCTACAAGCGCTTTCTCACCGGACTCCGCCTTCTGTTTCTTTTTCGTGGCTGAGGCCGCGTACAATCGGTTGACGCCATCGCAGACGGATAGCACTTTATCACCACTGCCGCGCGTGACTTCGACACGGGCTTTATTGGGCTTCTGGTAGAGAATCGTTGCCGTCGCTACCTCGCGGCCCTTGTCGCTGACGGCCTCCACTTTTACCTGTGCGGAGAACGAAAAAAGTGCCTGATGCGTCGCAACCAGCCGGTCTAAAAGCTGCTGCGCCGCCGGGTCTGTCTGTCTCATAAGACGGTGGATTCTTTCACCTCAAGCATCTCAATCTCAAAGATCAAGGTCGCGCGGGGCGGGATCATACGGCCTCGTCCTTCGTCCCCAAACGCCAGCGTTGGCGGGGCAATCAGCTTGCGCACACCGCCGGGCCGCATGCCAAGAATCCCCTCATTCCAGGCGGGCAGAACCTGGCCAGGAAGCTTGAAGCTTGCAGGGGGCTCTCCGTTGGCGCGCGACGACTGAAAAACCATCCCATTGGTCAGAGAGCCTTTGTAGTGAAAAGTCACTGTAGTTCCCTGAGCCGCCGCTGGCCCTGTGCCTTTTTTGAGATCCTGGTATTGCAAGCCGGATTTTGTGGTCACTGCGCCAGGGCCGAGCTTTGGGGCAGGCGGAAGGGGTGGCATCGGGGCATTTTCATCACGATAGCCTGCCGGTGGCACAAAGTCCCAGAGCGACTCCGGTAGCGCGGGATTGGCACGAACATTCTGGTAGACCTCACGAATCTCTCTGTCACTGCCCTGGCTAAGCCGCACCTCACGCAAGAGCTTGTCCTTGGGATCGAAGATGAGGGTCTGTTTCGCTTGGCCTTCCCCGTGAAAAATCAGCGTACCCGGTTCCTGAGTGACCTTGGAGAAGCCTGCCAGAAGCTCACTTAAGCCATCACGTCCGCCCATGAGCTGCTCAAACACGGGCAGCGGGAGAGTATCGGTCTCTTCTAGGCCCATCACGAGAGCATCTCCGCTCGCTTCAACACGCTTCGTGGAGTAGGTTTTCGTAGGGCTAAACGTGCTGTAGAGATAGCCACTGGAGGCGACCAGAAGTGGGCTTCTTTGCTGCGCACGGGGGCCACTGCACTCCACTCTGAGCCGCCCCGGCCTTGCCAGTGCCACGCGTACTTGGCCGTTCTGCTGTTTCGGGACGCCGCGAACCGTGATCAGCACCTGAGCCGAGTACGAACGAAGGGCTTTATGTGCCGCAAAGCACTGTGCAAGGGCGGCCTTGGCCTCGGGCGAGAGAGAAGTCTGTTGCATGGGTTATTCTACCTTACGACGAAACTCACGCTCTGTTTGCTCCAAGAGTTTCTGAGACAAGCTGATAGGGATGGGGAGTCACGGCTTGCGCTGGCAGGGTGGTCAGCACAACACAGACAAGGTCACGCTGGGGATCGGCCCAAGCGATAGTCCCCGTGGAGCCCGTGTGACCAAAAATGTTCGGAGAGCCCAAGCCCAGCCCAAGATCAAACCCGAGCCCGCGCGGAGCCATGCCCTCGGGGTTGGGATTGCGTGTCATGAGCCGAGCCGTCTCGGGTTTG
>NZ_CBAYMC010000063.1:0-18344 GCF_964826245.1 Armatimonas sp.
TTCCAGGACGCCACCAAGGGCAAGATCGAGATGCTCCAGGAGCCGTTCCAGGACCAGGCCGACCCGCTCAAGGCGCAGCGCAATGTCCAGGACGCCATCACCAAGTACGGCGACAAGATCAACGGCTTCCTAGGAATCTGGGCCTACGATGGCCCGGCGATCCTGAATGCCGTCGAGAGTGCCAAGCTGCTCGGCAAGGTCAAGATCATCACCTTTGACGGCGCTCCTGAGACCCTCGCGGGCCTGGAAGCCAAGAAAGTGGATGCCGCTGTTATTCAGAAGCCCTACGAGTTTGGTCGCCTCTCGGCCAAGCTGCTCTACCTCATCAACCGCAAGGGCCTCAAGGCCGCGATTGAGGAGCTGAAGCCCGAGCTGGAGAAGGCTGGAATGAAAGTGGACGGCAACAAGATCGACACCGGCGTGACCACGGTCACCCCCGAGAATGTCGCTCCGTTTGTCGAGAACATGAAAAAACTCGGCCTCAAGTCCACATAAGCACAATCTCCCACAGAAGGAGGTTATTTCACAAAGGCTGTGCGCCATCTGACGCATGGCCTTTTGATTTTCTAAAGTGTATTATGTATTGATTTTTGCGTCAGATAGGAACGAATAAGAGTGGCGGTTAAGGATATGGGAAAACAGGCAGGATCGGGCATCGTGGCTCGGCTGCTCAAGTCGCGGGAGCTGAGCGTGGTGGCAGTGCTTGCCCTGCTCTGCCTCGGAATGGCATTCACGGAGCAACGTGCCAACTTCTTTGGGCCACTCAACATGACCAATATCTTGCAGCAAGTGGCCCTTCTGTCGCTCTTTGCCATCGGCGAGACCATTGTGATCATTACTAGCGGCATTGATCTGTCTCTCGGCTCGATCATCGCCTTTGCAGGGATGCTGGTGGCGCTCTTTGTCACGAAGTTCTCGGTGGGGCTTATCGCGGGCCCCGCCGCGCTACTCGCCATTGTCCTCACGCTCCTCTGCGCGCTAGCTATCGGGCTGCTCCACGCGACTCTGATCCACAAGCTCAAGCTGCCGCCCTTTGTGGTGACCCTTGCCGCGCTCTTGGTGCTCCGCAGCCAGTCGCTGATCGTCAACAAGCAGCTCCCGATCTCCCTCAATGACTACCCGCTGATCACCGATCTCTCCAAGGGCTGGCCGCTCTGGACGATGCTCGTCATGGTGGCCGTCGTGGCGCATATTCTCCTTACTCGAACCCGGATCGGGCGCTATCTCTACGCACTGGGCGGCAACGAACAGGCAACCCGCCTCTCCGGGGTGAATATCTTTAAGATCAAGCTCTTCGCCTACGGAGTCAGTGCGCTTCTGGGCGGCCTGGCGGGAATCCTCTGGGCGGGCTACGGACGGCAGGGCAACCCGCAGCTCGGTCAAGGCTACGAGCTAGACGCCGTTGCGGCGGCTGTGGTCGGCGGCGCGAGCCTAACGGGCGGACGTGGCTCGGTGCCGGGGACGATCTTAGGCGCTACTTTAGTGATCACGATTCTCTCTGCGATCAACTTCACCTTCTCCAACCCGGACATCTGGCGCGGGACTGTGGTCGGTTGCGTGCTCCTCTTCGCGGTTCTTGTCACCGCACTCCAACAAAAAGGTGGCCACGAATAATGCTCCTCAAGATGGAGGGAATCCAGAAGTCCTTCCCCGGCGTCTTGGCGATTCGTGAGGGGCGGCTGGAGCTAGAAGCGGGCGAGATCCATGCGCTGCTCGGGGAGAACGGGGCGGGCAAGTCCACGCTGCTCAAAGTGCTCTCGGGAGCGCACCAGCCCGATGCGGGGACGATTCACTTAAACGGCGAGCAGGTCACCCTTGCCGGGCCGCGCGATGCCACGGAGCGCGGCATCGCGGTGATCTACCAGGAGTTCAATCTTATTCCGCAGCTCTCGGTGGCGGAGAACTTGTTTCTGGGCCGGGAGAAGACCAAGGGCGGCTTTATCACCCGCGCCGACGAAAACGCGGCGGCCCAAGGGATTCTCCAGAGCCTCGCTGCGCCGTTTGATGCCACGACGCCCGTCGGGGAGCTGACGGTAGCCGAGCAGCAGCTGGTTGAGATCGCAAAAGCGCTCTCCCAGAACGCAAAAATCTTGGTCATGGACGAGCCCACAGCGGCGCTCTCGGGCCGGGAAGTGGACGCGCTCTTTGCCATTGTAAGAGATTTAAAAGCCCAGGGAATCGGGATTGTCTATGTCTCACACCGCTTAGATGAGATCTTCCAGCTCTGCGACACCGCCACCATCATGCGCGATGGCCAGTGGATCGCCACCAAGCCTGTCTCGGAGTGGACACGTCCCAAGCTCATCGAGTCTATGGTGGGGCGTGCCCTCTCCGCCGAGTTCCCCCCACGCGACCCGAAGCAAGTCATCGGCGAGGCGCGGCTGGTGGTGAAGAACCTGCGCCGGGGAAGAGCGGTGCAAGGCGTCTCGTTTGAGCTTCGGCGCGGCGAGATTCTGGGCCTCTCAGGCCTCGTGGGGGCGGGCCGGACCGAAGTCGCCCGCCTGCTCTTCGGGGCCGACTCAAAAGACGGCGGCGAGGTGGTTCTCGATGGCAAGACACTCCCCCTGCGCTCGCCACAAGAAGCCGTAAAAGCGGGAATCTGCCTTCTCACCGAGGATAGAAAGCGCCAAGGCTTGGTGCTGGATCTGGCGCTCCGCAACAACTTCGGCCTGCCCAACCTAGAGAAGCTTGGCAAGCTCGGGTTTATAGACGGCAATAAAGAGCGCGAGGCGTTTGGGGGCTATGTCGAGAGCCTGCTGATTAAAACCCCGCACCAAGAGCAGCTCGCACGAAATCTCTCCGGCGGCAACCAGCAGAAAGTCGTGCTGGCTAAGTGGCTCCAAGCCAACTCCGAGATTCTGATCTTCGACGAGCCCACACGCGGCGTGGATGTCGGGGCCAAGTACGAGATCTACGTGCTCATGCGCAAGCTCGCCACCGAGGGAAAAGCCATCCTGATGATCTCCTCCGAGCTCCCCGAAGTGCTCGGCATGAGCGATCGGATTCTGGTGATGCGCGGCGGCAAGATCACCGGCGAGATCGAAGACGCCACCAAGGCCACCCAAGAAGACGTCCTGCACCTCGCCGTGGAGTAGACCGAATACCCTCCTCCCCCGGCCCCTCCTCCCAATCCTGGGAGGAAGGGGAGAGGGGAGATTAGTGTTATGTCCTTCGTTTTCGTGCTTTTGCTCGGTAGCGCTCTAGCCGTTGCGCTCGGTAGCCATTCAGAAGCTCTTCCCACTCCGCTTCTGTCAGCCAGTAACAAACCCACTCTTTGTGGGCTTCAAGAATCCAATATTCCCACCAGCGCCCTAGATCAGCCCGAACTGTGGGATTAGTAGCGAGCCGTGCCCAGAAGCCAATATTGGCGCTTGTTGACGGATCACATTCTCCAATGTCTGTCACTCTGGGAACTTCCGAACAATCATAGGCATACCAAACCGCACGCTTTAGAAAATGATCATCGGGTGGGGACGTCACATAGCTCTCTTCGATCTTTTGGTAGAGAAACGTCAGCCAGTCCAATACATTCACAGCGGCGGTGGCTTCCGCCTGAAACTCAGGGAAAGAACGCTGTGCTTTCCCACGCCAATCTTGCTGTCTCTCGCGATGCCGTTGGAGTATTTCTTCGATCTTCGGGCTACGTTCTGGCATCATTAAAGTGTACCGCGCTAGTTTTCAGACGGCCGCTTGCGGCCTTTGTAGCGCGAAGCGCTCGTTAGTCCTGCCGCTCCAACCGGCGGGACAATGTGCCTCCCGTGATAGCATAGAAGCGTGCCAACACCTGCTGCTTTCTCTGCCCTCCGCCATCGCAACTACCAGCTTTTCTTCTCGGGACAGGCGATCTCGCTGATCGGCTCGTGGATGCAGATGACGGCGCAAGGGTGGCTGGTGGCGCTGCTGGCGGGCAGTGAGAAAGAGGCGAGTGCCGCCCAAGGCTGGGTGATGACGCTTGGGTCGCTGCCAATGCTCCTCGGAGCGTTCTATGGCGGCTGGCTGGCGGATCGCTTCTCCAAGCATAAGATTGTCTTGTGGGCACAGGTCGCTCAGGGGTCGCTGGCCCTGATCATGGCGGCGCTGGTCTATGCCGATCAGGTGCGCCTCTGGCACGTGGCGATCTTTGCGGTCTTGCTGGGGATCACCAATGTCTTTGATATCCCGGCGCGTCAGTCGTTTATTGTCGAGCTCGTGGGCAAAGACGATCTTCACAATGCCATAGGGCTCAACTCCTCACTCTTCAATGCCGCTCGGGTGCTCGGGCCTGCGCTGGCGGGCTTTCTGATTGCGGATAAGCAGCGCGCGATGGCTCCGTGTTTTCTGGCAAATGGCCTCTCGTATATCGCCGTGATTGTGGGGCTCTGCCTGATGCGCGGCGACTTTGCGCCGCGTGCCACGGGGAAAGAGTCGCCGCTCAAGGGGGTCAATATCGCCTTTGGCTATCTCAAGCAGCACCCCCCGATTGTGGCGATGATGGCGATTCTGGCGAGCTTTTCGATCTTCATGACCGGCGACTGGATTCTCTTGCCCGCTCTGGCCAAGTTTACTCTAGGAGCAGATGCCACCCACTACAGCCAGCTCATGAGTGCCCGTGGTGTTGGAGCGCTACTCGGAGCGATTCTCTGCACCCTGCTCTCGTCGTCGCCGCTCAAGGGCCGGATCGTCACGATTGGTGCAGTCCTCTACCCTCTTCTCTCGCTGGGAACCGCGCTCTGCCATCGGCTAGAGCTGGCGTTTCTCTTTGCCCCGCTCTCGTCGTTTTGCATGATCTGTGTCTTTGCGACGAGCAATAGCCTGATCCAAGCCTCGGTACCCGATGCACTCCGAGGGCGGGTGATGGGGGTTCATGCGTTTCTGATGATGGGGCTCACACCCTTTGGGAGCGCGTGGGCGGGAGTGGTGGCGTCGCACACGAATGCGGCCCATGCCATGGCGCTTGGAGCAAGTCTTGCCGCAGCCAGTGCCTTGCTCGCCGTGATTCTCTCCCCCGGCCTACGCCGCGCCAAGCAGACTCTTGTACCGCTTGCTACCGATTCGGCTGGCTGAAGCCCTCGGGCATCTCTTCGAGGGGAATGGCTAGCTCTTGCTCGGTGCCATTGCGCCAGAGGGTGAGCTTGAGCACCTCTCCGACCGCATGGCTGGCAATGATCTTGCGGAGCCCCTCACTATCGTCGAGTGGCTTTCCGTCGGCGGTGCGCAGAATATCCCACTCCAGAATGCCGCTCTTTTGGGCGGGTGAGCCCTGCACCACCGCGGCTCCGTTGTTGGCATGCACCAGCACGCCTTGATTGTCGGGAGGTAGGGTTAGGCTCCCTGGTAGGGCGCTTCGCTCGACTTCGGAGAGCGGGGTGTAGACCACGCCGAGATAGGGCCGGAGCATCTTGCCGTTCTCGATGAGCTGTGCGGCGATCTTGCGGGCGGTGTTGATCGGAATGGCAAACCCAATTCCAGCGGCAGCTCCACTTGTGGTGGCAATGGCAGTGTTGATCCCGATCACGCGGCCTTCACCATTGGCGAGGGCTCCTCCTGAGTTGCCAGGGTTGATGGAGGCATCGGTCTGGATGACGCGCTCGACGGCAGTGCTATCTTGGTGCGGGTACTGGCGGTTCAGGGCGGAGATAATCCCCAGCGTGACCGTGGAGTTAAAGCCCAGCGGGCTGCCCACCGCGATTGCCCAGTCACCTACCCGAAGCGTGTCCGAGTCGCCCAGTAGCGCCGGAGTGAGGGTCTTTGCCCCTAGTAGCTTGATCACGGCGAGGTCACTGGCCTGATCCCCCCCGATCACAGTCACCGAGAAGCGGCGACCATCGGCGAGCGTCACCTGACACTTGGCCGTCGGCTGGCTAATCAGCGGGGAGATGACATGATAGTTCGTCAGGACATAGCCCTCTGCCGAGAGAATAATGCCCGACCCCGAGCCTTCAAAGCGCCGATCTTCTGTGCGAAACTGCCCGAAGAACCCACGCCCAGGGACGCTCTCATGTCCCTCGACCTCAATACTAACCACTGCAGGAGCAACACGGGCTGCCGCATCGGCAACCGACGGCAACCCGGAGAGAGCGTGCCCACCACTACCTGAGGGACTTTTTGCCAAGGCCTGCGAGAGTGCCTGACGTCCGGGCGGCAGGGTTGCCTCACGCCCGACGCTTGGTCGACCTTGCGCCAGATAGAGAATCAGCGCACAGGCCGCAAACCCCGTCACAAACGTCGCCCCATAGGCAAGCGCCGTTTTCATCGCAGCTGGCCTAGCTACTCTTTCCGGGCCTCGGGCTCGTCGATTCCTTCTTTAAACTCGCGCGTTGCCTGCCCCAAGCCCTTAAAAAGCTGAGGGAGCTTCGGGGCTCCAAAGAACAATACGACAACCAAAACGATCACCAGCCACATGCTGGGAGATGTCCAATACGCAAACGATAGCATCTTGATTTCCTCTAGTCTCCTATTTTATCGCGAGTTCTATAGTGCTTGAAAATTTTCAACTAAAGCTACTAAGGCTATATTCTTTCTCCGCCAATGATCTTTGTCATGAACGCACTGCTCCGGACAATCCAAGCCCCCGTCAAGCGGCTCTGGGCCGCGCTTGCTGCCCAACAGAATCTCGGCTTCTTTGTTCGCTCCGGGGAGACCCAGGTTCCGTCCTACGGCAGCTCACACGTACACCTACCCGAGGGCATGGATCTGCGTGTTAGTGGAGCGGGTCTCCACAATCGACCGGCTCGTTTTGCCCTAAATGCCTCCGGGGAGGCTACTCTGCACCTGGAAAACACCACGCTTGTCCTCGGCACACTCGCCCAGCAGCCTGTGGAAGTGGGAGAGATCATCACGGGCCTACGGCTTCGTGGAGCGGTGCGTTTCCCTAAACACGGCATTGTGCTCATGGTGCCCGACCGTGAAGACCTCCCGTACTTACTTCAGGTTCTCACACCACGTGCCCCCGCCGCTTCTCAAACGCGCTCCTACTCTAACTCAATAGCCGCCTGAGCCTAAAAATTCATAAAAAAAGCGGAGAATACGGCTTTTTCGCTATGTAGCGGGTAGACTTTACAGTGACGGTTTTAGGTATCAATCTTAAAATCGAGATTAAATAACTACAGGATAAAAGTGAGTACAACAGACTCTCCCACTCCATACGACCCGAATGCTTTCGAGCGCCCCTCTGTCACCGTTGATGTTGTCGCCTTTACTGCCCGCGAGCGCAAGCTCCATGTGCTGCTCATCAAGCGCGGTGTCTGGCCCTTCGAGGGTCACTGGGCTCTGCCTGGTGGCTTTGTTCAGATGTCCGAGGGACTCGATGCGGCTGCCCATCGTGAGCTGACGGAGGAAACGGGTGTTGCGGGTGCAGAGTTTTTAGAGCAGCTCTACTCGTTCGGCAATGTGAACCGTGATCCCCGCACCCGTGTGATCTCCGTGGCCTACTACGCACTTCTCCCCGAGCCCAGCATCTCGCCCCGTGCGGGTACCGACGCCGCCGAGGCGCAGTGGTGGCCCGCCGATGCGCTGCCTCCGCTAGCCTTTGACCACGCGGAGATCGTGAAGACAGCACTGAGCCGCCTGCGTGCCAAGCTGGGCTACACCAGTGTCGCCTACGCCTTGCTCGCCCCCGAGTTCACGCTTACCGAGCTCCAGACAGTCTACGAGATTATCCTAGGCCGCGAGCTAGACAAGCGCAACTTCCGCAAGAAGATGCTCTCCACCGAGCTGCTTGAGGGTCTGGAGAAGCAGCGCCGTGGTGGTGCCCACCGCCCCGCGCAGCTCTTTAGCTTCACCAAGCGCGAACCTGTTTTTCTGGATTAAACCCTCCTCCCCCTAGCCCCCTCCTCCCAATCCTGGGAGGAGGAGGAATTTGTTATTTAGCAAAACTTCGTGTATAAACGACAAGTAAATTATGGCAATCTACTTTTACCGCACCAACGAGGTGCCCTACGGGGTCTTCTCCAACTTTTCGGCGCACCCCTTCACGCTTGACGGAAAGCTCTGGCCGACTAGTAAGCACTACTTCCAGGCGCAGAAGTTTGTGGGATTCTCTGAGCACCAAGACGAGATCCGGCTCGCTGCTACGCCGATGGAAGCCGCTGAGAAAGGCCGTGAGCGCCACCGCCCACCCCGAGCTGACCGAGCTTCTGCTGGCAACCGGCGAGGGCTACCAGACGGAGTAGCCGCCCCATGGAATGAGGCGTCAACAGTGGCGTTCCGCCGCAAAGCCCGTGCCGGGCTACAAAATTACTCCCTCTTCGCGAAGCCGCGCCCTGAGGGCACCCGGATGGCGAGGAACGAGCCAGGGGGAGGCTAGCCCGGAACGGGCTTCGCGGCACGCAGTGCCATTGCAGACGCCGGTTTCCAACCGGCGGCGAAGGAGAGAGATAGATGACGACAACGCTTTACCGGCCTGTGGGACAGGCAGAGCTTGACCTGATCGCTACAAGTGGCTTTCGGGCCTTTCCGCCACGCCTGCCCCAACAGCCCATCTTCTACCCCGTCACCAGCGAGAGCTACGCCATCCAAATCGCACGCGACTGGAACACGAAAGACGCCGCCTCGGGCTTCGTCGGCTATGTCACACGCTTCAGCGTTTCGACGGAGTTTCTCAGCCGCTACGAACTCAAAACCGTCGGTGCAATCGGTAGCCACGACGAGTACTGGATTCCCGCCGAGGAGCTGGACGACTTCAACACTGCGCTGATCGGAGAGATCGAAGTGATCGGAGAGTTTCGACCACGCCCGTAGTCGCGGAGCGACTTTTTGGCGCTTGCGCCTCCAGACGCCGCTTTCAATCGGCGGGAGAGGGAACGTACTCAATTTTAGCGCTGTAGCCGGGGCGGATGAGGTGGAAGCGGTTGTACCACCAGCCTTTAAGGTTCTCAATCTCCCCCACACGGGTCACGGGGCCGGGCTGGGGGATGAGGCCGTAGGTGTAGAACTGGCCGTTGTCAATCTTGTAGGTCAGCCGGTCGCGCTCGGTCATGCACCCGGCAGGCGACTCGCTGTAGATCACCAAGACCCCCGGTGTGCTATCGTCGTAGCTGGTGAAGCGCCGGTCCATTCCCCAGCGGTTGAGCGCAATCCGCCAGCCCTCACGTGTCAGATCTGCCCAGCCAACATCGAGATCGTCTAAGTCCACGCCAAAGCCTCGGGGGAGCTTCTCGCTCTCCCACTTTGCCTGCTCCGCTTCCAGCTCGGACTCGCTCCAGAGCCGCACCAGGCCACGCTCGACAAGGCTTGCTAGAGCCTGCGTGACATGCTCCTCCGAGAGCTGGCCGCGCAAGAGCGGGGGCGGAGGAGCGTTGCGGGCATCGTCCAGCAAGACAATCGGCTCACGTGGGCCGGAGTCATAGAGATGCCAAAGGACGGCAAGCTCCGGGTCAGCTAGTTCCATCGGGTAAAGTCCTCCTCGGTCAAGCGATACATCCACCAGTCCGCCAAGTGCGTCGCGCCACGCTTGTTGTAGAAGCCCTGCGCCAGCTCGTTCCAGTCGAGACACGTCCACTCCATACGCCCACAGCCCAGGCGCTTGGCCTCGTGCACCTGAAAGTCAAAGAGTGCGCTGCCTGCCCCTTTAGAGCGTGCCGCCGGACGCACGAAAAAGTCTTCGAGAAAGAGCGTCGGCTTGGCCAAAAAAGTGGAGTAAGTGAAGAAAGTAATCGTGTAGCCCAGTGGCTCCGGGTTATTTTCCTCAAAGGCAAGGTGCACAAAAAAGCGCGGCGGCTGGCAGTCAAAGGCATCGGCAACTAAGCGCTTTTGGGCATCTTCGGTAGGGCCAGAGAGTTCTTCATAGTCGGCGAGGGCTTGGATCAGAGCCAGAAACTCTGAAGCATCAGCACGGGTGGCGAGTCGAACGGAGATAGGCATTGTCATATCGCCTTTTAAAGACTAGGCCGACGAGTATGCCAGTCCGTGGCTTGTTGGTAGGCGTGGGCGACTTTAAAGAGCAGCCCTTCGGAGAACGCGGGGCCGAGGAGCTATTTAGTTTCAATAAGTTCTATTAAATTAGAATAAAAATTACTGAGTACAGGACAAAGATTCAAACCTTCACGATGCCGATACTTACTGTCAATAAAAGACGGAATTAATTTCGTCATCAAGTACCAATAAATATCATCAATATAGTGATTTCAAAAAATATCCTGTACTCAAAAAATTTAGTTAGGAGTTTCAGGGGTCTGATAACATTCGCGAGCATGATGTACGCAGTTACTATAGCAGATTCCAGTAGTATCACCAGCACAGAAGTTACTGCAGCATGTTATACAACCTGCCTGACTTTGAGATCGGCACACTTCAGCTCCATGCTTACATGAAGCCACACATGTATTATAAGGAAGACTTCCTTCTGAATAATATTGCCCACAATACCAGGGACAGAAATCTCGCGGTTCATCCTCGTCAGGGATATTTGCTTTCGCAACAAGACCAAGACTAATACCGCCTAACATAATACCTAGAAGGCATGACACAGCAATCCGTAGTTTCATATTTAAGTTTCTTTCTTTTATGGGAATGAAGTAAAATATACACTTGTAAGTTTCACTTCACGACGACGAGTGATTTCTTTTTGAATTGAGATTATCTCATCAATGATTTTCTGTTGATCTTCTCCTGATATCTTCTTGTAAACCTCCGATCTAACAATAGTAAGTCCAGTTGGTAACATTTGACTCATTAGCGAATATGTTTTTAAGTTTGAGAAGCTAGTATCTAACATATGCATAACAAATTTAATCATCAAGTCGATTTTCTTTTTAGTATCAATTTCTATTTGGTTAATCATATTTAAAGATTTGTTAAAATCAGACATAAAATTATATTTTACACTACAATTAAACATTTGGCTGAGAGACTGATTTAGATATCCTTGAAATTCAGGAGTATAATTTACATCGTACGATTTATCAGTTTTCAGAAGACTGGACACAATTTCTAATTGATTAGCTGTTGATATTTTATCCGTTTTTGACAAACTTAAATACCTATACAAATACAACAAACCATTATCTTTATAATATTTCTCAGACATTTTACTATACTTATTATTTTCTTCTGATTGATTATCAAGGTTAACATCTCCAGACGAATAAAATCGAAATAATCTCCAAATGACAAGTGGTTGCTTGCTATTTAAAAACAAAGATTTTTGATATAAATTTACAATCTTTTGTAATCCTATTTTTTCTCCTTCTTTAGTAATTTCTCCTTGAGTGTTAAAATATGAATCAGCTAACGATCTATAATATAAATGATTCTCAGGATCAAGTTCAATTGCTTTCTCAAAATCTTCTTGTATATTTTCATCTGTTATTTTTTTTGCTATTCTGGCTATTTTGAAAACATTATTTTTCAAAAATTTTACCCAACCAAGAAAATAATACGCATTCGCTTTCTCTTTATTATTTTTACATAACTTTAAAGATTCAGAAGTATTATATAAAGACAAATCAATGAGTTCACTCATTCTTTTATCAGAGTCATTTTTTGATCTATCGTACTTTAAATTATCATCGAATGTCTTAATATATGGCTTCTCAGGCATAGGCTTCGAATACCAGGGTGAAGTTGGATTTGTATTATTCTTACTCCAATTAGTTAGATTTTTTTTGAATGTATCCATGTCGTTCTCAAGCCATGAACGATTGTATTCTGCTTGAGCAATCATTACCGACCTGCCTGCTTGGGCGGCAGCTAGTGCCAGATAACATTGCCGGTTTTCTGGTTGGTTTTTTTTTGCTTGCTCTAACTTTAATATTGCATCTTCCAATCTTCGGTTACTACGAACTAAACGCAAACCGGAATCAAGATATCCATTTTCATCTTGCCCATAAGATGAAAATGGAAATAACGTAAAAATACAAAATATGTATAATAATTTTTTCACAATATCTATTTTTGTTTTACTCATTTTTTAAGACCCAAAAAACTTATAACTTGCTTTAAATCTTTTATTTCGTACACACGATCATCTTTACACAAATAAAATGTCGGAGTCCCTTGCACTCCAATTATTTTCCCTGCCTTAATATCTTCTTTCACAATAGCAGTAGACTTCTGTAAAGATAAAGATAAATCACTGTTTGAGATTTTATATTTCTTAGAAATATCAGCAATATAACTGCGGTTTATAGCATCTTCAGTAATTAAAATCTGGTGTATATCAGGAATCTTACCAATAATCTTGCACTGCTCTGAGAATACAGCTGCGGCTTCAGCATTTTTATGCATTTTCAAAGGAAAATGACGACGATGCAACTCAATCTTATCTGTGTTATTTTTGATCAGTAACTCAACGAACGTATTTACTGATTTACAAGGAGGGCATTCATAATCAAAAAACTCTACTAAAATAGGAGTACGAGGGTTATTAACCCTACTACCAAGAACTTGAGAAGCCTTAATATTCAGAAGTTTCGGGGGGGGCGGGGGGCGCTTTTTAGTGACTCTTGCATAGCCCAAACCGAATACCAAACCAGCCGATGCAACGAAGCAGGCTAGCATAACCATAGTATTCTTTTTAGATTCTACTTTATCCACAATGATAATTTTATAGTAGAGTTATCTGAGTGTCAAGAAGTATTTTCATTTCGAGCTTCGTCTCAGCCTGTTTTGACAGGCTGAGTTGATTTTCTCTAAAGCACGGGCCGCCGGGTATGCCAGTCCGTTTGCTGTTCATATGCGTGGGCGACTTTAAAGAGCAGCTCCTCGGAGAACGCGGGGCCGAGGAGCTGCATCCCGACGGGCAGGCCATGCGTGTCAAAGCCACAGCACTGGGAGAGCGCAGGGATTCCCGCTAAGTTCGCCGAGAGAGTGCAGATGTCCGAGAGCTTCATCGCCAGCGGGTCGTCGGTCTTCTCCCCAATCCCGAAAGCTGTGGTCGGGGCCGTGGGCGTGATGAGCACATCGAAGTTTTCAAACGCCTGCTCAAAGTCGCGCTGGATCAGCGTGCGCACTTGCTGGGCTTTGAGATAAAACGCATCGTAGTAGCCCGCCGAGAGCGCGTAGGTGCCGATGAGGATGCGCCGCTTGACTTCGTCGCCAAAGCCCTCCTCGCGGCTCTTCTCGAAGAGATCAATGTGGCTGGTCGCTTTCTGCGTTCGGTGGCCGTAGCGCACGCCATCGTAGCGGGCGAGGTTCGAAGACGCTTCGGCGGGGGCGACGATGTAGTAGGCCGGGAGCGTGTACTCGGTATGCGGCAGCGAGCACTCCCCCACTTCGGCACCGAGGCCACGTAGCACGCCAATGGCGCTCTGGACGAGAATGCGAATCTCCGGGGCGATCCCGGCAGCGAAGTACTCGCTTGGGATGCCGATGCGCAGGCCGGAAATATCGCCGGTGAGCGCCTTGGTGTAGTCAGGAACGGCTTGCGGCACGCTGGTCGAGTCGTGTGGATCGTGGCCTGAGAGGACGTTCATCACTAAGGCGGCGTCTTCGATGTTCTTGGCGAACGGCCCGATCTGGTCCAGCGACGACGCAAACGCGACTAAGCCATAGCGGCTGACGCGGCCATAGGTGGGCTTGACTCCCACAACGCCACAGAAGCTCGCGGGCTGGCGGATCGAGCCACCGGTGTCCGAGCCGAGCGAGAGGGGCGCAAAGTCCGCCGCGACGGCTGCCGCACTCCCCCCCGACGAGCCACCAGGCACTTTGGAGAGATCCCACGGGTTGCGGGTGAGCTGCAGTGCGGAGTTCTCCGTGGACGAGCCCATCGCAAACTCGTCTAAGTTGGTCTTGCCAATCGCAATCGCACCGGCAGCTTGGAGCTTTTCCACCACCGTGGCATCATAAGGCGGCACGAAGCCTTTGAGAATCTTGCTTGCACAAGTAGTCTCGACACCAACCGTGCACATATTGTCTTTGAGCGCAACCGGAACGCCCGCCAGTGGGCCGGGGTCTTCGCCGGCGGCGATCTTTACGTCCACGGCATCGGCCTGCGCAAGAGCCTGCTGGCGCATCACGGTCAGAAACGCCCCGACGGACTCATCGTGGGCAGAAATTCGCGCCAGAAACGCCTCGGTAACCGCGCGGGCCGTGACTTCTTTTGCCTTCACTTTAGCCACGATCTCGGTGGCGGTTAAATGGGTTAGCTGCATCATGCCTAGTCTCCTGCCAGCACTTGCGGGACGATAAAGCCGCCCATGATCTCATCCGTGTGCGCCGTGAGCTTCAGCACCTCGGCCTGCGAGAGCGAGGGAGTTATTTCATCCTCGCGCAGCAGCGCTTTCACCGGCACCGCGTGACTTGTGGGCACGACACCCGTCGTGTCAAGCTGTTGAAGCCGTGCAAACTGATCCAGGAGGTCATTGAGCTGGGGGGTAATCGTCGCAATTTCGTCGTCTGCGAGGGCAAGGCGGGCCAGCGTCCCGACCTTACGGACATCTTCCGTAGTCAAGGCCATGAGGCCATTATACCGCCCCAAAATTCGTGAACCAAAACCCGATTTTTGTTGTCTTTAAGAGTGCTATGAAAACGCTTGCCCTTGCCCTCACGATTCCTGCGGTTTTGGTCGTCGCCACGATCGCACAGCCACACAAGATTAGCGCCCCGCTGATCGGCGCAAAACTACCCGATTTTCGCACCAAGACCGTGGATGGCAAGGAGTTTCACTTCTATGGCCTCGCCGGGAAAAAAGCCGCGGTTTTCTACGTGATGGGTGCCGACTGCCCGATTGCCAAGCTCTCTCTGCCCAAGCTGGCGGCACTGGCAAAAAAATACGAGGCTAAGGGCGTGGCGTTTGTCGCGGTCAACCCCAATGGCAGCGAGACCAATGCGCAGAGCCTCGCGGCGGCAAAAGCGGCGGGCGTGACGTTTCCGGTTCTTCCCGACCGCGAGCAGAAGTTTGTGGACTACGTGAAAGCCACCCGCACTTGTGAGGCCCTCGTGGTGGACGGGCAAGCCACGCTGCGCTACCGGGGCAGTGTGGACGACCAGTACGGCCTCGGGAGCCGCAAGCCCAAGGCGAGCAAGACCTACTTAACCGATGCGCTGGATGCGCTTCTGGCAGGCAAGCCTGTCGCTGTGTCCAGCACGGCAGATGTCCCGGGTTGCCTCATTGACCGAAACCAGCCTGCCCCCCCCGCCCCCACAAGTGGGGGAGCCCGAGGTGAGGGCGAGCCAGAGCCGATTCCGGCGCTTGTCTTGCCGGAAGTGGGAAAAGTGAGCTACTCGGAGCACGTTGCGCCAATCTTGCAGGAGAAGTGTGAGAGCTGCCACCGTCCTGGGCAAGTGGGGCCGTTCCCGCTTCAGAGCTATGCCAACGCCAAGCGCTGGAGCGCGATGATCGGGGAGACGGTGAATAACAACCGCATGCCCCCGTGGCACGCCGATCCCCGCCATGGCAACTTCGCCAACGACCGCAGCCTGAGCGCCAAAGAGAAGGCGACCGTGCTGGCCTGGGTCAAGCAAGGCACGCCTGAGGGCGACCCGAAGAAGCTGCCCAAGCCGAAGAGCTTTGTGGCAGGCTGGAATATCGGCAAGCCCGACGTGGTACTCAAGATGGACAAGCCCTTCAAAGTGCAGGCGACCGGCGTGCTACCCTATAAGTGGTTTCGTGTGCCGACGGGCTTTACCGAAGACAAGTGGATTCAGGCCGCCGAGGTTAAGCCCGGAGCCCGAAGCGCCGTCCACCATGTGCTGGTATTCCTATACGACAAGCGCGGCGGGGTTCCCAACGGTCTGGACGGCTTTGTCGCGGAGTACGTCCCCGGTGAGAGCCCGATGGTCTTCCCTGAGGGAATCGCTAAGAAAGTGCCTAAAGGAACGGATCTGATGTTCCAGGTGCACTACACTCCCATGGGTACTGAGCAGGTCGACCAGAGCGAGCTTGGTTTTATCTTCGCCAAGGAGCCTCCCAAAGAGATCGCGGATACCATCGGAATTCTGAGCCTGAACCTGCGGATTCCCCCGGGCGCGGAGAGCTACAAGTCGTCGCGGAGCTTTACGGTTCCGGTGAGCTCCACGATCTACTCCTACTCGCCCCACATGCACGTCCGTGGAAAAGCCTTCCGCATGAGCGCCACCTACCCCGATGGCAAAGAAGAAACGCTGCTCTCGGTGCCCAAGTATGACTTCAACTGGCAGACGCGCTACATGCTCAAAGAACCCAAGAAAGTGCCGTCGGGGACGAAGATTCTGATCGAGGCCTGGTACGACAACTCGTCCAAGAACCCGCACAACCCCGACCCGACCAAGCTGGTCACGTGGGGCGAGCAGACCTTTGAGGAGATGATGATCGGCTTTATTGATGTCGTCTCCGAGGGCAATAAGACGCAGCAGCTACGGATGCAGAACTTCCTAGGTGGCCTTGGCCAGCGGCGACGGACAGGGCAGTAGGGTATAGTAAAAGCTACCCATGCCTGATGAAGCAACGCGCGGCCAGCGCCTAGAGCGTCTCAAGTTTATTGAGCGTTTGGTTCTAATCCCCATCCTCCTCGTCGCCGTCGGGGCTTACTTCTGCTTGGGTCGGGCACAAGTGGTTGGTGTCTCGATGTTTCCTACACTGAAGCCAGGGCAAAAGGTGACGATCCTCAAGGCGTGGCAGCGTTTCTCCCCTCTTCATGAAGGCGATGTGATCGTCATCGGGGTGCGTGTGGGCATGAAAAACCGCGATGAGGACGTGGTAAAACGGGTGGTCTTTATCCAGAACGCCAGCGGCACGCGCCCTTGGCCTGCCACCATTACCACGCCTGCGGGGACGTTCCCCACTGCAACCCTCTTTCGGGAGGGCATGGTCAATCTCACCACGCCCAAGGGCATCTATGTCCTAGGCGACAATATCAACAACTCCACTGACTCCCGCGATTTTGGCGCGGTTTTAGAGTCGGAGATTATCGGAAAGGTCTTGCGTTGAGCACAGAGGCAATCCTAACAACAGATATTCAAGGGCTGAAAAAGCTCGGGCAGGGGAAAGTGCGCGATCTCTATGCCGTGGGCGAGAATCAGCTCTTGCTCGTAGCCTCGGATCGTATCTCGGCCTTCGATGTCGTGATGGCCCAGGGCATTCCGGGCAAGGGGCGCATTCTCACACAGCTCTCGGTGTTCTGGTTTGGGATCACCCAGAGCGTCATTGCCAACCACCTCATTACCGCCGATGACACCGAGATCGCCAAAGCGCTCGCCGCCGTTGGTGGTGTCTGGGACGAAACCCTGGCGGGCCGGGCGATGCTCTGCAAGCGCACGCGCCCTCTCAAGATCGAGGCCGTGATCCGGGGCTATCTCTCCGGCTCGGGCTGGAAGGCCTACAAAACCGACGGCCCCAACCTCTGGGGCAATTCTTTGCCGCCTGGCCTCGTCGAGTCGGATAGGCTCCCCACCCCGATCTTCACGCCCAGCACCAAGGCCGACGCAGGCCACGACGAGCCGATGACTCCCGATGAGGCAAAAGCACTCCTAGGCGAGCACTACGATGCGGTTGTGAACGCCGCGCAAGGGCTCTATAGCTTTGCCGCCGCCCACGCCGAGAAGCGCGGCATTATCCTCGCCGACACCAAGTTCGAGTTCGGGCTTAACGAAAACAACGAAGTGATCTTGATTGACGAAGCCCTCACCCCAGACTCGTCGCGCTTCTGGCCCGCCGACACCTACCAGCCCGGCGGCGCGCAGCCCAGCTTCGATAAACAGTTCCTCCGCGACTTTTTAGAGTCCGTCCCTGACTGGAACAAGCAAGCCCCGCCGCCTGATCTGCCCGCCGAGATCATCGCCAAGACCGCCGAGAAGTACACAGACGCTTGGCGACGGCTCACGGAATAATCCCCCCCAGCCCCACCACCCTCGCTACGCGGGGTACCCGAACGGGGGAGATAAGAGGTATCGGATTCCTTATTGTCCCCCCGCCACGCGGGGGTTAGGGGGGAGCTTACAGATAGTCCCGCGCCGCCTCGATTACTCCCAGTAGTAGCCCCACTCGCCGAAGCGCTCCAGAATGCCACCGTAGGCTTCTCGCTCGTACTGGCCGTTGGAGCGGTAGACAAAAGTGTCGCCAAACGTCAGAATACCATTATTGGGTGTGTACTCACGATTCACTGAGACTGCCAGCGTCCAAAGTTTTTCCTTCTCTTCGATATGATATTCCCAGCTACGCTCTGCCATGGGGCCGGGCTTGGGGAAGGTTTTCTTGAGGACTTCTAGCGTCTCAGGAGGCTTTTTGTGTTGCTTTTCATAGGCACGAACCGCAGCGATGACCGGTCGGGCGTTGGCTACCACCTCACGCAGTCCCGCTTGCCGCTTTTGCTCGTACTGGGCGTGGCGATGTTGTGCGTACACCTGCCAGCTCATTCCGATGCACAGGAAAGCACCGATGCCACCTAGCACGTTGACCCAGAGAGTCGGAATATTGCGCAACATGGTTTATGATACCGCTTTAACCCGCC
>NZ_CBAYMC010000064.1:0-18273 GCF_964826245.1 Armatimonas sp.
CAAGCTCCCGAGCCAGAGCCAGAGTGAGAAACACCCAAGCGCTGGAGCCGCCGCTCGACCGAGGGAAGTGGGTGAAAGATCCGCTCCACCCGCTCACTGCGGGCTGGCTCATCGTCTTGGAGCGCATCGAGCTGCCGGATCACGCTCTCTAAGACCTCACGACTCGCGCCGTTCTTAAAGGCATACGCATCGGCCTCAAAGACGCCATTTTGGGAGGGAGCAGGGAGCAGGAGCACTCCGAGAAACGACCAAAGCGTAAACCAGAGGCTCACCGTCACCAGCTGCCCCACCGACGCAAGCCCACCCGTGAGCGCCAGCGCCAGGCAGAAGCCCGCCAGGTTCCAGCCAAAGGCCAGTAGCAAACCCCGCGTCCGTGCGCCGCTCTCAATCGCCCCCCGCTTGCGCAAGAGAACCACGTGGAGCTGCTCCGGCGTGAGCGTCTCCTGCCAGTGCGAAGGGATCAGCACCCGCTCGCGCCCCGGCAGCCCCGTGATCGCTCCGGTGAGGTAGTGCCCCCCGCCCGAGACCAGGCTCTTCTCGTGAGAGCGTAGCCCCCCCAGGAGCGCAGCCAGAAGCGGCTGTAGGATGAGTAGCGCAATCTGAAGCCCACAGAACACCCCGAGCGCGAGCAGTGTGCCACCCACTCGTGCGGCACTGAGCAGCAATAATCCAAAGCCCAGCAAGAGGCCGCAGTGTAGCACCACGCCACGCAGCCAGCGCGGGAAAAACGCCGAGAAGCTCTCTCGGCTCCGCCCGAACTCACCAGGCAGAACGAAGCCCCCGAAGAAATCAAACGGCGCACTGATCGCCGCGTAGGCGACCAGGACAAAAAATAGCTCTCGTAGCTCCACGGAGAGAGCGGCGGGCTGAGCTAATAAAAACCGCTGCGGGAGCTGGAACAAAAGCAAGAGGGCTGAGAGAGTCACCAAAGTTCCCACTCCTGTGATTCCCAGCCAGAGGCGGGCACGTGCGTAGCTCATCGTAGTTTTTGGAGTCCTTTCTTACGCTCTAATATTGCCGCGCGCTCCTCAAGGGATTTACCGCGCAGTCCAAAGTAGTTCTGTGCCATGCGCCCCGAGAGCGGCGCGTCGGTCTCGCGCTCAATGAGAAATGCCCAGTAGAGGGTCGTGAAGGGGCAGGCACTCTCACTCGTGGCGTCTTTGGGATCAAAGACACACTCTTTGCAGTAGTTACTCATGCGGGAGATATAGGCACCACTGGAAATATAGGGCTTGGTTGCTACCCATCCTCCATCGGCAAACTGGCTCATTCCGATCACGTTGGGGGTCACGACCCAGTCGTAGGCATCTAGGTAGCAGCACCAGAACCACTCATTGAGAGCGCTCGGGCTCACCCCCGCCAGGAGTGCAAAGTTTCCTAGGATCATCAGGCGCTCGATATGGTGACTGTAGCCACTCTCTAGCACCTGGCGGACCACATGGCTCAGGCAGTGCATCGGCGTGTCGCCGCTCCAGTAAAACTCGGGCAGAGGGTTGTTCTGCCCAAGCACATTGGCCTGGTGGTAGTCTCCTGGGAAGGCTTCGTAGAGATGGTAGAGAAACTCACGCCAGCCAAGAATCTGACGCACGAATCCCTCGACGGAGGCGAGGGGCGCAGTGCCCTGCGCCAAGGCATCCAGAGCGGCTTGTACGCACTCTTGCGGCGAGAGAAGCGACAGGTTCAGCGGCAGTGAGAGCAGCGAGTGGTAGCCGTAGGGGTCTTTGGCGCTCATCGCGTCTTCATAGGGGCCAAAAAGTGCTAGCCGCTGCGCGATAAAGTCTGTGAGCAAAGCCTGTGCCTGCATGCGAGTGACGGGGAAGTCAAAGCCCTCCACCGAGCCGGTGAGCTTTGGCAGCTGGGCAACTTCTTGCATCACCTCTTGGGTGATCGTGTCTGGCGGGACGATAAAACGAGGTATGGGCTGGTGGGTCTTAGGAAAGGGCTTACGGTTCTCCTTATCGTAGTTCCACGCTCCCCCCACTGGCTTCTTCGCCTCCATCAAGACCCCACTGACACGTCGCCGCCAGCGGTAGAAGTCCTCCAGTTTGGGGTTGGGATGCACGATAAGCCACGCGGCAAACTCCGCAGGCGTGACACTCCAGTAGGGATCGGGGACGATGCGCACGTTGCTCGCCTGAAGAAGGGGGCGAATGCCTTTCTCCCGTGGCTGAATGCAGACGCACTCCCCCTGCACTTGTGCGAGGAGGTCTGCCAGCGAGCCTCCTCGCGCATAGACCACCTCCCACCCTGCGGTGTGGCACTCCTGTGCAAAGTGGCGCATCGCCGACCAGACGAGGACAATTTTCTTTCGGTGATAGGGGCGGCGGGCGACCAGTAGGGGATCTTCCACCATCAAGATAGTATCGCGTCCTGGCACGCCCCCGAGCGCGGCGAGATAGTCGAAAGAGAGCTGGTCGCCCAGCACCAAGAGTGTCACTTAGGAGCTACCCAGAGCCTGCTTCTCCACCTCGCGCCACCAGGCAGAGAAACGATTTGGAACGCGGCGTGCGTCGTAGGTGACCAGCGAGGGCACGGTCAGCACGGTCACGGTCAGCCCCGCAGCCTCCAGCGCAGCGACATGCCCCGCAAACCGCGCTCCAGGTGCAAACGTGGTCACCAGAGAGCGGGTCTGGTGCTGCGTGGCAAACGCAGCGAGCTCATCGGGAACCGTGCCAAGGCGTAGGCTCGTTGGCCCGGAGCGCGTGGCAAAGACATCACCAACGCACTCGTAGAGAAAGAAGAGCCGGGTAAAGGCGAGAGGCTCCTGCACGAGAGCAGGCTGGTCAAAGACAAAGGCCACAGGAGCCTCGGGATACGCTCGGAGTGCCGGGTTTTCTTCGGAGAGGTGCTCCTCATGCAACCAGAGAATCATCGCTGGTATCTCCTCGGCTCCCGTCGCTGCTGCGTCCCGAAGAGCCGCGTCTCCAGAGCCTCGTAGGAGGCATCGAAGGGACAGCTCTTGGTTTTGGCTGCGGGGCAGCCTGTGCAGAGCGTCTCGCCAGAGACCCGCTCCCGGCTAAACTTCTCGACATTCTCCCGGTTGAAAAAGTACGGCTTGCTGGAAAACGTCGAGGCGATCCACTGCCAGGAGAGGGTGTTTGCGGCGGGGTCGCCGTCGAGCAGAAAGGTGTGGAAAAGCCGCGCTCCCACACGCCAGTCGAGCTTGCGGTGGTGGATCAGATACGAGGCAACCCACATTCGGGCGTGGTTGTACAGGTAGCCCGTTGTGTAGAGCTGCTCCAGCGAGCGATCCATACAGTGCAGTCCCGTTCGTGCGTCGGCAATGTCACGTGGCAGAGAGCTATCGTGCCCCAGAGGCACCTTCGCCTCCTCGTAGTTCTCGTAGATCTTCTCCCCGTCACGGGCGTAGAGAAGCTGCCAGAACTGCCTCCAGGCAAGCTCCTGAATCCACTTCACAGAGTGGCCTGCGCCAAGCTGCGCAACGACATGGGCTCTAGCCTCCGTCAGCGTGATACAGCCGTGGCGGATATAGGGCGAGAGCTTCGAGACCCCTGAGTGCTCTCCCACTGCATTTCGTGTCGTGGCGTAGCTCTGGGCATTGAAGACCCGCAGCTGCTTAAGCCCTGCACGCCGTCCTCCCACAAACGAGGAGGGCACCGCAGAACCGACAAAGCATCCTGCAAGCGCCTTGGCAACAGCTTGAGCGGCTTCATCACGCGTTTTTGATTCCGAGAGTCGGTCTAGCTCCACGCCAAACCCAACGGGCTGAGAGCCCTATCCGTTCCCGATAAAGCTATTTTTTCCGCCAGAATAGGCGAAAGCGGTGTCCACTCGCGCCCCAAACCGCACAAAAAAGATCCCCCATACGGGAAATTTGTTACGCAACGGGCTACAATGCTCTATGAGCGAGAAGCCTCTGGCGCGACGGATTGCGGAGCGGGGATTTCCCTCGGTGTTTCAGGCGTGGAATCCCGCGGATGAGCCCAGAGGGATTGCCGCCGAGGCGATGCTTGCCCGGCACGATCTGGTCTTTCATGGCATCGAGTTCTTTGGCCTGCGCTGGAGCAAGCAGCCCACGGGCCTGGCCGATGGCTTTACGCCCGAGAGCATCGAAGTTGCCAAGAAGCGCCGGGCGGAGCTTCTTAAAAACAACCCGAACACGGTGCTGATCGCGGAGATTCGCTACCGAGATGCCCACACGAGCTATCTTCCCGAGGATCATGCCTGGTGGAGGCGTGGCAAAGACGGCAAGCGAGCGCCGGGCTGGGAAGAGGGCGGCTACTTTCTGCTTGACTTTGCCAATCCCGCGTTTCGGGCGCAAGTCGCGGCGCAGGCAAAGGCAGCCGTGGCAAGTGGCGCACTGGATGGCGTGATGCTGGACTGGTGGCAAGACGACGACGAGCGGCTGGCACTGGTCAAAGCCATTCGGGAGGCAATCGGGCCGAGCGCTTTAATTCTTGCCAACGCTAACGACCGGCAGACACCGCGTACGGCGCCTTTTGTCAATGGCTACTTTATGGAGTGCTACCGCACCAAGACCCCCGACGACTGGCGGCGGATTGCACAGACCCTGAGCTGGGCGGAGCGAAGCCTGAGGCAGCCACGGATCAACTGCGTGGAGAGCTGGTACCACAAGAGCCGCGACGACAGAGCACTCATGCGCCTTGTCTCCACCCTCACGCTCTGTCTCTCCGATGGCTACTGCCTCTTCTCCGATCCCAATGAGCTGCCCACTCCCGATCACCGCCACCGCTGGTATGATTTTTGGAATAAATCACTGGGCAAGCCCTTAGAGCGCGGCACGCCGCTGGGGATGGCAGAAAAATCGCACCCGCTGGGCTGGTATAGAGATTTTGACAAAGGCCGCATCGTCTGCGTCCTGCCCGATGCCAAGTCTTTTGAGATACAGCTCGATGCGCCCCACAAAAGCGCCGCCACGGGGAAAGTCTCCAAAGTCCACACAGTACCGCCCGGCGATGGCGACTTACTCTTGAGAGTGTAAAATAAGCTTTAAGCAGGTTCATGCACACTTATCCCAGAGCACGCTGAAAGTGCTCGATATCTTGGGACACTGTGCCCACAGGAGCACCCCAGGCCCGGTCGTGGCGGCCATGCATGAGTATCTCAGAGCATGATCCTTCTCAATGAGCTGCCCTGCGCGGCGCTTATCACGGATGAAAAGGGCTCCGTGCTCATAGTGAACGGAGCTCTACGGGCCATTATCGGGGGAACCGACGACACTTGGCACGGCCAGCCGATGGAGGTGCTCTTTCCTCCCGCGAGCCGCATCTTTCTACAGACCCATCTCTGGCCGCTCTTGCTCCGCGAAGGGAGCCTCAGCGAGGCGGCTCTCGTCTCTGCCAGCGCCTGTGTCTAGAGCTTACCGAGACCACCGCCGTGACTCACATGACCGATGCGGCGGTCTTTATTGCGCAAGTCCGTGCACTCGGGGTTCGTATCGCGCTCGATGACTTTGGGGCAGGCGCTTCTTCGTTTGGATATCTCAAGAACCTCGCGGTAGACGTGCTCAAAATAGACGGCCAGTTCATCCGCAACCTCACCGAAGATCGCCTCAACGATGCCACCGTGCGCTGCTTTGTGGAAGTGGCTCAAGTGATTGGTGTCAAGACCATCGCCGAGTTTGTAGACCGCCCCGAAACCCTCGCCCGCTTGCGTGAGATCGGCATAGACTTCGCGCAGGGCTACTTGCTCCACCGGCCAGAGCCTATCGAGAACATTCTCAAGGCATAGGCATCTAAGTCTACTCTCTACTTCTGCACTCTAAATTTTATTTGCCGTGTTTAGGGCTTTTGGTTTGATTCTTGCCTAGCCTTCATCCAAAACCCATGAATACTTATAGCAAAAAAATCAAGGCGCTCGTACTGCGAAGTGTCTGCCATCCCACCATAATGCAATCAACGGCCTCAAAAGAGTCAGTGCTCTATCGCACCAGAGTGCTTGGGGGCTTCCTTCAAGGCATGTCTTTTTCCATGCCTAAGTTGGAGAGACTCTCCTTTGCTCTTGGTAGCTATGAGACACATATCGTGCGATCTATGCAGCGCCTAATTAAACCGGGTGATACGGTTTATGATATTGGAGCCAATGCGGGATACTTCACCTTGGTGATGTCAAAGTTAGTACAATCAAACGGGGCTGTTTTTTCTTTCGAGCCCGATCCCGCTAACTTCATGGCACTGAGTAACAATATTCAAGACAATAGCCTCTCTGTCGCAACTCCCATTCAAAAAGCCATCAGTGACTCTACCGGTGAGCTGACATTTGCGACCTTTGAGTACTCTCTTGTGGGGCATATTGCCACAAAATCTACCCCCGATGATGCGACTCTTATCAAAGTAGATGCCATTACCCTCGATGACTTTGTCTATAAGCAGGGCTTTCCTAGCCCTAAGTTCATAAAAATTGATGTCGAAGGGGCAGAGGATCGTGTCCTCTTTGGGGCGGATCGCGTCCTACGGGAAGCAAGACCCGTCATTCTTGCCGAAGTCCGAGAAGGGGAAATTTATGAGAATATCACCCGCTTCTTAACCGAGCGTGGCTACCGTTTTGAGTTCTTGAAGGGCGGCTGGCAGCGAGAAAAACATCAGCTCAGCGACATGCTCTTTATTCCTAGCTCCTGATCATGCTAAAATGGAGCCATGGCAAACAAAGCGGACGAGACTTTTTTTAAGCGGGCAGATGCCCACATCAAGCTCTCCAACGAGCAGATTTCCCGAGAAGTTAGCCACGGCAAGGTGAGCGCCTCGATGCTCTACGCTGCCGCCCGCTTCAATGCCTGGGTAACCGCCACCGGCTACACGTCGCGCACCGAGATGGCAAAAGGCCGCGAGGAGACACTGGAGTACTTCTGCGAGCAGTACCGCAAGATGCTGGAAGAAAACCTCGACGACTACATCCAGAACTACGAAAAGTACATGGGGACCATTCAGTAGAGCCATGACGGATACGCATCGTCAGTGGGTTGAGGAGCTTGGGGTGAAGCACCGTGCCAAGGCCGCCCAGCGCTCCCTGATGGTGGCGGGAGCGCTGGCGAGCACGGCGCTGCGGGAGGGCTTGCATCACCCCGACCCCACGGTACGGGTCGGCTGCTGCGTGATCCTGGACCACCACCTCGATACCGAGGCCATCCCCGACCTGCTCGCCAACCTCGACCATCCCCACGAGAAAGTCTGCGCATGGGCTCTGCACGCGCTGGCCTGCGACCGCTGCAAGGAAGGCACCTGCCGCCCCGGCGAAGACGACGTGATCCCCGTCGCCGCTAAGATGCTGATTGAGGACGAGAGCCGCTGGGTGCGCCAGATGGCCGCCGGACTCCTCGGCCCCAGTGTTCTGCGTCACCCCGCCGTCCTCCCCGCCCTCCAGCACGCCCACACCCACGACCCGCACCCCGTAGTCCGCAAGATCGCCAGCTGGTATATCCCCGGCGGCCCCATCTACAAACGGCTCGCCAAACTTGTACAACTGCAGAGAGGACCGCTTCCCTGTAACATACCTTCATGAACCTGACGATTCATCATTGTTCTGCTTCCTACAGTGAAGTGCGTTTCGCGAAGGCCCATGTGCGATTGGGCCATTCCCGGCGGCGTGAGTTTCGGGTACTCTGTCTGCCATGAGCATTCCAAGACCTGAGTATCCCCGCCCACAGTTTGTGCGGGTGGACTGGCTGAATTTGAATGGGACGTGGCAGTTCGAGGCGGACTACGGCGACTCTGGCATCGAGCGTGGGGTGAAAGACCGGGCGCTAGCGGGGACGATCACCGTTCCGTTTTGCCCCGAGTCCAAGCTCTCCGGGCTGGAGCACGTGGACTTTCTGAACGCGGTCTGGTATCGCAAGGAAGTCGTGGTTCCGGCGGCGTGGGGTGAGAAGACCGTGTTGCTGCACTTTGGGGCCTGCGACTACGACACGACGGTCTGGGCTGATGGGGTGGAAGTAGCACGCCACCGCGGGGGCTTTACGCCCTTCTCTGCGAATCTAGGCAAGTGCGCTGGGCAGACCGTGACCCTTGTGGTGCGGGCTCGCGACAAGCACGGGGTGCCTCAGGCACGCGGCAAGCAGGCCAATAAGTTCGCGCCCTACGCCTGCTTCTACACCCGCACGACGGGAATCTGGCAGACCGTCTGGCTGGAGCCGGTGAGCGATATCGCCATGAAGCGCCCACGCATCACGCCGGACTTGGCCAGCTCCCGCTTCGAGCTGGTCGTGCCGCTGACCGCCCACGGGCCGGGGCCGAATCTTAAGGGACTGACCGTCACCGCGACGCTCACCGATGCGAGCGGTGTGGTCTCCAGCGCAACCGTGCGCGCCGATCTGGACTTTGCAGCGCGGCTTATCTTAGACGTTCCCGAGGACCGCAAGCGTGTCTGGAACACGACCGATCCGCACCTCTACGGTGTCACGCTGACCCTCACGCAGGGGGATACCGTGCTCGACTCCGTGGAGAGCTACGCTGGTTTGAGAAGTGTCGCACTCTCGGGGATGGCGTTTAAGCTCAATGGCGAGATTGTCTTCCAGCGCACCGTGCTGGATCAGGGCTACTGGCCCGAGTCGGTGATGACGGCGCCTAGCGACGACGAGCTTCGCTTGGATATTGAGCGCAGCATTGCGGCGGGCTTTAACGGGGCGCGGCTGCACCAAAAAGTCTTTGAGGAGCGCTTCTTCTACTGGGCCGACAAGCTCGGCTACTTAGTCTGGGGCGAGTTTGGCGACTGGGGCTGTAGCGGCTTTGGGCCCTCCACCAACCACCAGCAGCCCGATGCCAGCTACATCGCGCAGTGGCTGGAGGCTGTCGAGCGGGACTACTCGCACCCCAGCATCGTCGGCTGGTGCCCACTGAACGAGACCTTCCAGGAGAACTCCGACCAGATTCGTCCGCTCGACGACGTGACCCGTGCGATGTGGCTGGCCACCAAGCTCGCCGATACCACGCGCCCCGTTTTGGACACGTCGGGGTATGCCCATAGAGTGCGCGAGTCCGATCTCTACGACTCCCACGACTACGAGCAGAACCCGGAAAAATTCGCCGCGAACATGGCGGGCCTCGCCGACGGCAAGCCCTACATCAACAACGGCTGGGACGGCAAGCCAACCAATATCCCCTACGGCGGTCAGCCCTACTTCTGCTCGGAGTTTGGTGGCATCTGGTGGAACCCGGCGGCCTTCGACAACAAGGAGAGCTGGGGCTACGGCGAGCGCGTCAAGAGCCTCGACGAGTTCTACGCCCGTTTCGAGGGCCTCTGCGGTGTGTTGCTCAATGATCCCAAGATGTTCGGCTACTGCTACACCCAGCTCACCGACATCTACCCAGAGGAGAACGGGGTCTACACGTTCGACCGCCAGCCCAAGTTCGACAACGAGAAGCTCAAGGCCGTGCAGACCAAGCGTGCGGCGATTGAGAAATAGTCTATCGGGCGGGAACCAAGGTCACCCCCGCGAAGGCTCATTCATCTTCTCGCGAGCCGCGCGGGCGAGCTCGGCGAGGTGGCCGTCGTTGGCGCGCACTTGCTCCAGGTGCCGCAGGCGCTCGGGCGTGGCGGTGGCGATTAGGGTCTCGTGGTAGGCGCTCTCCACCCAGAAGCGGGCACCACCGCTGAGGTAGTCGCGCAGCTCTTGTAATTTTTCGTCGGGGTAGCGCTCGCAGAGATTCATGGTGAACATGCGCCGCCGGGTGCCGCCGCCAAATGCGGCGTGCTTGGTGTTATGGTTGAAGACCAGCACATCGCCGGGCTGAGTTTCTAGGGCAATCGCGGGCACTTCCGGGCCGGTGATACCCCACAAGTCGCGGCTCTGGCGGAGGCTGACTTGCAGGTCCTCTGTATAGCCCTCCCCGATCCGATGGCTTCCGGGGATCACGCGCAGGCAGCCGGTGTCGCGGGTGAGCGGGTCGAGGTAGAAGGCGATCTTGATATGACGAAGCTGCCGGTGCCAGCCGTCGGAGTGCCAGCCGGTATCCCCGACATAGTAGTTGCCATCACTGCCCATGTAGTTGAAGTCGTCGCCGCAGAGCGCCTTGGCGATTCCCAGAATGCGCGGATCGTCGAGCAGGGCGCAGAGCCGCTCGTGATGATCCAGAAACTGTGCGATGCACGAGCGGGCCGTGCCTTCGTGGGGGCGACCCGCGTGACCACCACCGTTTTCTACCCAGATCGCCTCAAACCCATCGATGATCTCCCCGATACAGTCCGAAAGAAGACCGGGGAGACCAATGTAGCCGAATGTCTCAAAAAAGCGCCGTTGCTGCTCGTCCATGCGCTTGGGTTCGCCACGCTTGCAGAGGATTCCTGCCTCCTTTCGCCGAACCCTGATACATGTACTTTCTCCCTGCCCTCGTCTTTTTCGCCCCTCTTCCCCAGAAGCCCATTACTCAAAACTGGAAGCCGGAGCTAAGCCCTGATCGACGCGCCGCGCTGGAGCGCATCTCGCCCGACTCGCTCAAAGGCAACCTCTCGTTTCTAGCGTCGGATGCGCTGGAGGGCCGGGCGACACCCTCACCAGGGCTGACGATTGCCGCTGAGTTTATTGCCGCGCAGTTTCGTAAGGCGGGCCTAGAGCCGGGCATCAAGACGGAGAGTGGGGAGAGCTACTTTCAGACCACGACTCTCAAGGCACGCGGCTCCGACGAAGAAAAGCCGGTTTCCAACGTGATCGGGGTACTACGCGGCTCCGATCCGAAGCTCAAAGACAGCTATATTATCGTCACGGCGCACTACGACCATATCGGAATGAACCCGAACGCTCCCGGCGACGATAAGATCTTTAACGGGGCCAACGACGATGGCAGTGGCACCGTGGGGGTGATCGAGCTGGCGCAGGCGCTGAGCACACTGAAGGTGCGGCCCAAGCGCAGCATTGTCTTCATGACGTTTTTCGGCGAGGAGCGCGGTCTATTGGGCTCACGCTACTACGGCAAGAACCCAATCTTCCCGCTAGAAAAAACAATCGCGCATCTTAATTTGGAGCAGATCGGGCGCACCGACGATCGCGAAGGCCCACGGGTGAGTGGCGCTTCCATGACCGGCTTTGACTTCTCCGATATCGGCCCGATCTTTGCAGCGGCGGGCAAGGCAGTCGGAGTAGACATTAGTAAGCACCCCCAAAACAGCGATGCCTTCTTCGGCCGCTCCGACAACCAAGCCCTCGCCGACTTAGGCATCCCTGCTCACACGGTGTGTATTGCCTATGTCTACCCTGACTACCACGGTGTGGGCGATCACTGGGAGAAAGTGGACTATCCCAACACCACCAAAGTGCTCAAGGCAATCGCCCTGGGCCTCCTCACCCTCGCCGACAGCAAAGATGAGCCACGCTGGAACGCACAGAACGCGAAAGCCGCCCGCTACCTAAAAGCCTGGCAGGAGCGGCAACCCACGAAATGAGCAACGCACTCGCAAATCTAGCCACGCTCTCAGTGGCGAAGAGTAGGTACCAATACGAGGCTAGCTATCCCTTTGCAGCATTCTCTTCGATCCTTTTGTGTCTTTACTCGCGCTGACTCAGCACCTGCGCCGCCGTCTAGCGGGACACAGCCCGCCAGAAACCCAGCCCCGGTGATCAAAAGTCCTCTGCGGTTCATGGCAATATCATTGCCACCAAAAAATAACCCCCTCCCGTTATCGGGAGGGGGTGGTGAGCAACGAGCCGGGGGAGGGTCTTACGGATTAAAAGTAGCCTTGAACTCACCCAGAGCGCGGTTCAGGTTGTCCTCAATGTCCTGAGAGAAGGTCTTGGTCTCGGCGATCTTCACCGGGACGTCGGGGTACTTGTCCGCGACGTAGGCCAGGAACTCTTTCTCGAACTTGCGGACGGACTCTACCGGCAGGTCGTCCAGAGCGCCCGACGTCGCGGAGTAGATCGAGATGATCTGCCACTCCACACGCATCGGGGCGTACTGATCTTGCTTGAGCAGCTCGACGAGGCGCTGGCCACGGGAGAGCTGGTGCTGGGTCGCTTTGTCAAGATCCGAGGCGAACTGGGCGAAGGCCTGCACCTCGCGGTACTGTGCCAGCTCCAGCTTGATGCGCCCACCGACTTTCTTGTCCTTCATCGCCTTGATCTGCGCCGAGCCACCCACGCGGCTCACCGAGACACCCACGTCAATGGCCGGGCGAACGCCCGAGTTGAAGAGGTCGGTCTGAAGGAAGATCTGGCCATCGGTGATCGAGATCACGTTGGTCGGAATATAGGCAGAAACGTCTCCAGCCTGCGTCTCGATGATTGGCAGCGCCGTGAGCGAGCCACCACCGCGCTCGTTGGAGAGCTTGGCGGCGCGCTCCAGAAGCCGGGAGTGCAGATAAAAAACGTCGCCCGGGTAGGCTTCGCGCCCTGGCGGGCGGCGCAGGAGCAGCGATACCTGGCGGTACGCGACGGCTTGTTTGGACAGATCATCGTAGATGATCAAGGCGTGGCGGCCTGAGTCTCGGAAGTACTCCGCCATCGCACAGCCGGCGTAGGGCGAGAGGTACTGGAGTGACGCGGGATCGGACGCCGTGGCGGCGATCACCGTGGTGTACTCCATCGCGCCATTGGCGCGAAGCGCCTCAACGACCATACGAACCGTAGAGGCTTTTTGACCGATCGCCACGTAGAAACAGAACACGTCCTGCCCCTTCTGGTTGATGATCGTGTCAATTGCAATCGCGGTCTTACCCGTCTGGCGGTCGCCAATGATCAGCTCACGCTGTCCACGGCCAATGGCGAGCATCGAGTCAATAGACTTGATCCCCGTGTACATTGGCTCTTTAACGGGCTGACGATCCACAACGCCGGGAGCTTTGATCTCCAGAAGGCGTTGCTCAGCGGCGACGATAGGTCCACCGTCGTCAATGGGCTGACCGAGCGCATTGACCACACGGCCTACAAGCCCTTCGCCCACCGGCACTTCGATAATGCGCCCGGTACGCTTGACGGTGTCGCCCTCGCGGATTCCCTCGGCATTGCCAAGAATAATCGCGCCGACATTGTCCTCTTCCAGGTTGAGCGCCATTCCCATGACGCCGCCGGGGAACTCCAAAAGCTCCGCCACCGCGACATCACTCAGGCCGTAGATACGAGCAACGCCATCACCGACCTGAAGGACGGTACCGACGCCGACTTCCTCGACCCCGCTCTGATAACTTGCCAGCTCTCGCTCTAGGATGCTGGTGACTTCATCGGGTCTTACTGCCATAATTTTTCCGTTTTACTTTTTGGTAAGAAGCTGCTCGCGTAGTCGCTCCAGCTTCCCCTTAACCGTGCCATCCAGCACCGTGTCGCCAATACGCACCAGAATGCCCCCCATCAGGCTAGGATCCACGCTGGTAGTCAGCTCGATATCCTTGCCCGTGCGTGCTTCTAGCGCCTTCTCCAGTGCCGCAAGCTGCGCCGCGCTGAGAGGGACTGCCGTGGTAGCCGATGCGGAGACGACATTGTTATGTGCCCGGACAAGGGCGTCAAACTCCGTCTTAGCATCGGCGAGCAAGTCCATGCGCCGCTTATCGGCCAGCAAGCTCAGAAACCCAAGGGTCGCCGGTGAGACGGCTTTGGAGAAAGCGGCATCAAGTACCATTTTCTTGCGACTCACCGTCGCCAGAGGGTGCCCAATCATGCGTGCCAGCGCCGCATTGCCCACAAGAGCCTCCGCGACATGTGCCAGATCCGCTGAGGTTTCCTTCAGCGTGTTGGTTGCCTTGGCCTGGTTGAACAGTGCCGCCGCGTAGCGACGGGAGACAGACTCTTCGCGCATTACGCCTCCGCCACGCCCTTGGCGATGTACTCGTCAATCAGCTTGCCATGACGATCCGCATCCAGGCTCTCGCCGACCACTTTGGTCGTCGCGCCCAGAGCGAGATCTACGATCTGCTGACGTAGCGTGATCATTGCCTGCTCACGCTCGCGTTCGGCATCGGCTTCCGCTTTGCTGACAATCTCACGGGCTTGTGCCGTGGCATCGCTGACGATCTTATCGCGCGTGGCCTGAGCCTCTTTGATCGCACTGGAGATCTTCTCGCGGGCCTCGGACTCGATGGACTCAAGCCGAGACTCGTAGTCGCTCTTGAGCCGCTGCATCTCCCGCTGATCGGCATCAAGCCGGTCGTAGGTGCTAGCGATCTCGGTCTCGCGACTGGTGAGAAGGGTTCCAATGGGATCGAAGACGAGCTTCTTGGCGATCGCGTAGAGCGCACCAAAGCCCACGATGTTGACAACAATCAACGTCGGGTCAATGTTTAGGTCGCTCAGGATATTTGCCATGAGTATTCTAGTCTTTTCCTGGCGGGGCAGCTCGTGCCCCACCGTCAGAGAGTGTCGGTAGAGCCTACTTCACCGACATGAGCTGGTCGGCAGTGAGTGCCGGGAGCTTACCCTGGAGCATGAAGAACATCAGCAGGGCGTAGATAACAAGGGACTCGATAATCGCCAGGGCGATAATCATCATGGTCTGGAGCTTGGAAGCCATCTCTGGCTGACGTGCAACGCCCTCCAGAGCAGCCGCAGCCGCTTTTCCCTGACCAAGACCCGCACCGATAACGGCGATTGGCAGACCAATCGCAACACCCAGACCCAGAAGACCAAGATACAGCATTTTAATTTTCCTCCAAAAAATTGCCGCGCAACGCGAGTTTAGTGTGCGTGCGCCGCGTCCTGATGGCCATGTACGTCGTGCCCATGACCATGCTCGTCGTGACCATGGCTATCGCCATGATCGCCGATGGCCAGTGCGATATAGGAGCAGGTCAGGATCGCAAAGACCCCCGCCTGCACAATCGCACCGAACACACCGAAGGCCAGCATCGGGGCGTGTAGCGGGATCACAAACGTGGCCGCTGACATCGTCACGAGTACCGCAATAACGGTCTCTTCCCCGAAGATATTTCCAAAAAGTCGCATCCCAAGCGAGATGGGACGCACCAGAACCCCGATGATCTCAATCGGGAACAGCAGGGGAGCCAGAAACGGGATGGGACCGGCGAAGTGCGCCAGGTAGTTTTTGATCCCGTTGGCCTTGATTCCCACCACATTGAAGATTACAAAGACGATGAAGCCCAGCGCCAGTGTGAGAGAGAGGTTGGAGCTCGGAGCGGGCGTGAACGATCCTGCAGGGCCACCCGGCTCGTGGCTTTTTTGCAGATAGAACGGCAGCACGCCACAGAGGTTGGAGCAGAGCACAAAGGCAAAGATCGTCCCCACAAAAGCGGTAAACTTCTCGCCACCTGGCCCAATCGCGCCGCGGCAAAAGTGCTGCATCGAGGCCACAGCCTGCTCCGCCAGCAGCTGTCCTCGGCTGGGATTGCGCGCAGAGAGGTTCTTGGCACGCATGCCGAAGAAGAAGACAATTGCCAGCCCGACTCCCATCGCCATGAAGCTGTAGTAAGATGCCGGATGTTCCGCCAGCGGATTGACCGCTTCATGGGCCGCGCCGTGTGCGCCTGCTGCGCCGTGCTCGCCCCCTGCCTCACCGCCGTGCTCCTGCGCCCAAGCAAGTGCCGTCGTCAGAGCCAGAGTGATCAGGCTCGCCCCTATTCGCTTCAGTTGTATCGCCAAGCTCATTTTTTATCCGTCGTGCCCTGTTCGGTGAGAATCTTTCCCACCGCTCTCAGGGCTATCGCTGCATGTAGCAGAAGAAATCCTATCACGAACGCCGCCAGCTCTCTCGTGGCCCATACCCGGGTAAGCCACCAGATCAGCGCTCCGACCAGCGGGTATTTTACCAGAGCAAACAGCAGAAACAGTGCAACTGTCCGCGTCTTTCTCCGACTTTTTTCACCCGCACTCGCTCCGACCGTCTTTTTGGCGGCCTGAACCAGCGCCTGGATAAACCCCCACCAGCCGAGCAAGAGTACCACAGCCAGCGCCAATCCCGCCAACAGGGGCACAATCGCCCAGGGCAAACCGAAGTTCGCCAGACAGAGACTTGCACACGCCGCCAGTATCCCAGCGGCCCGCAGAGTTTTCTGCACATACTCTCGCGTCTCGTCCATTTTGCGACTATTTATTCAGGGCATTTGCAAGCTTGATTAAGTTCGCAAACCCTGAGATCGTCCCTAGCAGAAAGCCGACAATCAGCCCGTAGGGAGTGGCGGACTTAATCAGATACTTGTCTACCAGCCAGCCGACCAGCACACCGCCGATGATCGAGCCCACGAGAGCCGTGCCAATTCCCATGGCCTTTCCCATGTTACCCGCATCTTCTCCCCCGATTCCACGGCGCTTTAGGTAGCGCTCAGCAGGATCTTCGAGGGAGCGGGGACGCTGATACGACACTTGGGGCGGCTCAGGCAGACGGGGCCGAGCGGGCAGCTCCGGCTCGGCTAGCTCTTCGGCATCACTTTTGGCACTCATTTCTCCCACCCCAGCCCAAACTCTTCGTGCAGGGCCCGTGTGGCCTTCTGGGCATCGGCTTCGGGGATCAGCGCTGATATCGAGTGACGCGAGTCGGCCATCTGAAAGACGGGGATTCCTAGCGCGTTTAGTGTTCCCAGTATCCGGAGGACGACACCCGGAATGTCTTCCAGCCCTGAGGCAATCACCGAGACCATCGTGCAGTTCTCGATCACATCGGCCTGTACATGACCAAGAGCGATATAGGCTCTCGCGCCTTCGAGCAGTCCTTTTTGTGCGGTGAACCCCTTCCCCTTGGGACCAACTCCCAGCAGATAGATCGTCCCAAACGGCGGCTGGCGACGCACCACCCCAAGCTGAACGGGAAGTACCAGGCCATCCAGAAGCTCTTTGAGCCGCGGCAAGTGCGTCCGCTCGACCGCAAACGCAAAGTCCGTGTCACTGGCGCTGGTGAGCTGTACCGCGATCTTCTCACGCTCTAATAGCCGGTAGACCTCGACCTCAACCCGCGCACGATCCGCCTCCGGGCTATCTAGAGGCAAGGGGAAGCGCAGATAGACCAGCTTACCGGTATGGGTAACTCCGGTAAAGCGCGCCTGTCCACCGCCTGAGTCTGCCGTGATCAGAGTCCCCTGCTCCTCGTCAAACGTATTTTTCACCCAGAGCGGCACACCGTGAATGCCTGCGATCTCAGCAGCACGCGGATGGACGACTTTCGCACCCTGGTGCGCCATCTCCGCCACTTCGTCGTAGGTGGCACGGGGGAGAGTTCTCGCCGCAGGCACGTGGCGGGGATCTGCGGTCTTGACGCCGTTCACATCGGTGTAGATCTCGACCTCGACGGTCTCTGCATGAGGCTTTAGAGCCGCTCCCAGAGCCGCTGCTGTGGTATCGGAGCCGCCGCGCCCCAGAGTCGTGATCGCGCCGCGCTCGGTGCCCCCCTGGAAACCGGCGACCAAAACGACTTTCCCCTGCCCCAGCATCTCCACAATATAGGCGGGGTTGATCGAGAGAATACGGGCGTTGCCAAACTGGTAGTTGGTGAGAATTCCGGCCTGTAGCCCGGTGAGCGCGATGGAGTCTAGCCCCGCAGCACGGAGCGCATGGGCCAAGACCACGGTCGAGATGATCTCACCACAGGCCATCATCATGTCCAGCTCACGCGGTGCGGGGGGAACCGCAGGGTCAACATCGCGCAGGGTCTGGATCAGCGTATCGGTGGCGTAGGGCGCTCCCGCACGACCAATGGCACTCACGACCACAACAACCTGCCAGCCCGCCTGCACCGCGCGGATGATCTTGCTGGCGGCCTTCTGCCTTGCTTCATCCGTCGCAACCGAGGTTCCGCCGAATTTCTGAACGAGAATTCTCATACAACGGCCTCCGTGGCCAAGCCGAACTGCTCACGCAGTGCTGCCACCGCACGCTCCGCATCGGCAGAGGGCACCAAACAGAGAACAGCATCGTAGGCATCCCCAACCTGGCGGTTGGGAATTGAGGCGCTCAGCAACGCCTCACAGATGCGTGCGATTACCCCTGAGAGATCCCGCATTGCCCCTGCGAGCGTACTAATAAGCGCCATGTCTCCAAAGACACTCACTTCCCCTTTTTCGTCATTCAAGAGCTTTTTGCAAGCGCTGGCATGGTTCTCGCTAATGACAAAACACAGTCCTTCAGGGAGGAGCTTAACTTGGTTGATAGGGACGCGGGCTTGGGCCAACACATCAAGCAAGCGAAGGCGGCTCTGAGGAATGGCATCGGGGAAGCGAACACTGACCAGTGCCATGTGGTTCTCAACCCGGATAGAGGTAACTCCCGGCTCGCGCTCAAACGAGGCAAGTCGGTTGGGTTCCACTCCGGTATGAAGTTGTGTATTTTGAGAAAGTTCGGACACGGTGATGTAAAACTTTGTGCCAATTTTCACGAATTGTACCATTGTTTGGCGATGCCATGCAAGAAAACCCGTATTTCGACAGACTTTC
>NZ_CBAYMC010000065.1:0-18186 GCF_964826245.1 Armatimonas sp.
TGGTCGGCCTTGGTCTTGGGCTCGATGCTCATCTCGATAACCGGCTCTGGGAAGCTCATGGACTCCAGGATGATCGGCTTCTTCTCATCGGCCAGCGTATCGCCCGTCGTGGTGTCGGAAAGACCCACAGCGGCGGCAATATCGCCCGAGTACACCACATCAATCTCCTCACGCTTGTTGGCGTGCATCTGAAGGATGCGGCTGACGCGCTCTTTCTTGCCCTTGGTGGCGTTGTAGACATAGCTGCCCTTGGTGAGGGTGCCCGAGTACACACGGAAGAACGTCAGGTTTCCGACGTGCGGGTCGTTCATGAGCTTGAAGGCAAGCGCAGAGAACGGCTCGTTGTCGCCCGGCTTGCGCTCGTCGGCCTCCTCGGTGTCCGGGTTGATCCCCGGCACTGCGTCTACGTCTACCGGTGAGGGCAGGTAGTAGATCACCGCATCGAGCATGGACTGGACGCCCTTGTTCTTGAACGCGGAGCCACAGATCATCGGGGTGATCTCCATGGAGAGAGTGCCCTTGCGGATCGCCATACGGATCTCGTCAATGGTCAGCTCTTCGCCTTCCAAGTACTTCTCCATCAGGGTCTCGTCAATGCTGGCGGCTTCTTCGACTAAGAGTGCACGGTACTCGTCCACCTGGTCGCGCATCTCGGCAGGGATCGGAACTTCCAGCGGCTTCTTGCCGAAGTCATCGGAGTAGTTGAAGGCCTTCATCGTGATCAGATCCACGATGCCCTTGAAGTCTGCCTCGGCACCAATCGGGAGCTGAAGCGGCACGGGCTTGGCACCCAGGCGCTCTTTGACTTGGCGAACGACCGTTAAGAAGTCAGCACCGGCGCGGTCCATCTTGTTGACGAACGCAACGCGGGGCACTTTATACTTATTGGCCTGGCGCCAGACGGTCTCGGACTGCGGCTGCACACCACCGACGGCGCAGAACACCGCGACCGCGCCATCTAAGACGCGCATCGAGCGCTCTACTTCAACGGTAAAGTCGACGTGGCCGGGGGTGTCAATGATGTTGATGCGGTGCGTGTTCTTACGTGCGCCATCATCGAACTTCTTCTTGTCCTCTTTTTCGTCGTAGCCGTCCAGACCCCAGAAACAAGTGGTCGCAGCGGAGGTAATCGTGATACCGCGCTCGCGCTCTTGCTCCATCCAGTCCATGGTGGCGGTGCCGTCGTGGACTTCACCGATCTTGTAGTTGACTCCGGTGTAGAGTAGGACACGCTCTGTGGTCGTGGTCTTTCCTGCATCAATGTGTGCAGCAATGCCGATATTTCGCGTATTTTCGAGAGAGTAGTCTCTTGCCATTTTTCCTGTTTCCTTCCGATGTCTGCCCTACTTCGACCCTGAAATCTACCAGACAGCGAAACGCCGCCTGGCCTTTTCGGTCCAGGCGGCGAGGGCTTTGTTAAGCCACCTAGAACCGATAGTGTGAGAATGCCTTGTTGGCCTCAGCCATCTTAAAGCCTTCTTCACGCCGACGAACCGCGCCGCCCTGCTTGTTGGCAGCGTCTAAGATCTCCGCAGAGAGCTTGTCCACCATGCTGCGGCCATTACGGCGGCGAGCGAACGTGATCATCCAGCGGATGCCCACGGCCTCTTTACGCGGCGACTTGACCTCGATAGGCACCTGGTAGGTAGCACCACCGACACGACGAGGCTTGACCTCGACGACAGGCATGACGTTGCGCAGAGCGTCGTTGAAGACCTCGATACCGGGACGACCGGCGCGGGCCTCGACTTTTTCCAGTGCAGAGTAGAAGATCTTCTCTGCGACCGACTTCTTGCCATCGAGCATGAGTCGGTTGATAAAGCGGGAGACCATTACCTGGTGGTAGATGGGATCCGGCGCGATACGGCGGGGGGGGATAGAGCCTTTACGTGGCATTTATTTCTTTCCTTTCGCCGGAGCCGCTGCTGCGCCTGGTTTAGGCCGCTTGGTGCCGTACTTGCTGCGGCTGGACTTGCGGTCCTTGGTGCCCTGTGTATCCAGAGTACCGCGCAGAATATGGTAGCGCACACCGGGTAGGTCTTTGACACGACCGCCGCGGATCATGACGACGGAGTGCTCTTGTAAGTTATGTCCGATGCCCGGCACGTAGGCCGTGACTTCGATTCCGTTGCTGAGACGCACACGGGCGATCTTGCGAAGGGCAGAGTTAGGTTTCTTAGGGGTCATCGTACGGACGACGACACAAACGCCGCGCTTCTGCGGGTTTCCCTTCATGGCGGGCGACTTGCTCTTCTTAATAACGCGCTTTCGTCCCTTGCGCACTAGCTGACTGATGGTTGGCATAAACGGCCTTTAAGCTCCTGATTTTCTTTCACTACTGCCTTAAAGACAGCAGGGGAATGCTTTATTCTGGGGCAAACAAAAACCCCGCGGTTTGGACGGGATCGTCACACGCAGGGCAGGGAAGGGGTTCGATGAAAAACTAGCGCTTGCTTCGTCTTGCCGACTCCAATCCTCCTCCGCCTCTGCGGCACAAAATCTTGTCCTGTCTGACGACGGCCTCACCTGCGCCAGACAACCTGAACAGCATACCGCGCTTTGTTTGGCCTGTCAATCTTTTTCCACAAAGCCAACGGCTTGCTTGCCCATCTCGCTTGTCCAGTACGCCTCTTGAATCGTCTCCACGGCGAGCTTGAAGATCGGGGAGGCGACTAGCTCAGGCAAAAACTCCCTCCCACTCTCTGCCAGCACATCCAAAAACGCGGCGTACTCGGCAGCGCGAGGAGCCAGCTCGCGCTTGAGCAAGTCCTCCACAAACGCCACGGCTCCCGCCTCCGCACCACCCGGCGCATCGTCGGGCGGGACAATCAGATCGGCAAAAGCGGCCAGCGTGGCCCGTTGGGTCTCGGTCAGCATGCACTACTCTTCGCTTAGTCTCGTTCACTCTCCTCCTGCTTTTTGATAAACGACGCAAACCCAAAGAACCAGAGTGTTGTCGCGAATATACTCACAACTTCAATCCACATCGCTTGGTCGTAGTTGTCCCAGCGATAGTAGAGGATGATGCCAAGTATGAGTATCGTAAGAAGCTGGGCAGCATATAACATCCCCCGCGCCAGCCGACGTGCGCGACAGAGGACAAAAAGACCGGCAAGCGCTGCGAGCAGTATTCCGAGCAGAACAGCCCCAAAAACGGCCAATATGGCGATTTGGCCTCGGTATCTGGACCAGTCTTGGTAGTACCGAAGCCAAAAGAACAGAAAACTGATGCTCCCAAAGAGGAGGTTTACCCACCCAAGGACGAGCTCCAGAGGATGAAGGCGTGCTTTCTTGGTTGGCAGCTCGCGCTGTTTTTGTTGCTGTAACATCGGCTACTCTTCCTCCTCATGCCGAAAGCGCCAGAGCCAGCTTGCAATCAGGAGATGAAAGACTCCGATCAGAGCCATCCCTCCAACCCAGACAAGCATGAGGGGATGGAGACGCTGATCGGGAGTCGTCTCAAGCCAAAAGTATGCAGCGCCGCACCACCAGGCAAGCGTGCAGAGAAGCTCTAAGACAGCGGCAGCACGGCGAAGACGGAGCAGCAGGGTGAGGCTGGCTCCCAGATAGCCCAAGGTGGCGAGTGAAAGAGCCGCCGCGATGAGAACATAGGGGAGGCCAAGTGGGAAGGGGAAGTGCCGCAGGTACGGCAGGAGGAGGGTGGCAAAGAAGCCCCCCGGAATCAGATGCACGACCATCAGTCCCCAATCCGCCACGGTAAGGCGGAAACTTCGTGGGGTGGGCTTCTTCTGTTTCTGCTGCACTGCCATGTGGCATTTTACCCCGGATTTTGGGCGTATCATTATCCATGTTGGGCGGCTAAATCGGCCCGCCGGGTACCCTTTGGGTGGTCGGCAAGACCCATGAATGGGCCTCCGGAACCCCCTCCGTTTCCCCTTCCTCCCAGGATTGGGAGGAGGGAAAACGGAGGAGGGAAAACGGAGGAGGGTACAATCCCCCCATGACCAACTACGAGATCGCGCGGCGCTTCGAAGCCATCGCGGATATTTTGGAGATCCAGGGCGAGAATGTCTTCAAAGTGCGCGCCTACCGTGTCGCCGCCGAGACGATTGACGACCTCGAAGACGACCTCGCGACCATCCACGAGCGTGGCAAGCTACGCGAGCTTCCCGGCTTTGGCGAGGCCATCGCCAGCAAGACGGCGGACTTTCTCGCCACGGGAACGACGGCGATCTGGGAGCGCATCAAGGACTCGGTGCCTGTAGGCGTTGTGAAAATGGCGAGTGTCCCTGGTGTCGGCCCGCGCACCGCCAAGGCGCTCTGGGAGGCGCTGGAGGTCACGAGTGTCGAGGCGCTCGAAGCCGCCTGCCGCGAGCAACGCGTCCGAGCCGTCGCCGGGTTCGGCGCGGCCAAGGAGACAAAGTTGCTGGAGAAAATCGAAGCCTGGAAGCGCCTGAACGAGAAGATGCCAAGACGCTGGGCCTTGCCATTGGCCGAAAAGCTGGCGACAGAGCTACGGAAGGTTGAGGGCGTTGAGCGCGTTGAGATCGCCGGAGAGCTACGGCTGGGGCGGGAGTCTATTAACCCGCGAAGAAATAATATTGTTCTCGCGGAAGCATCAACCCCTAGTGCCCAAGCTGCTATTGCAGAGTTCAAGTTGAAAAATCCCCAGTGGATGGAAACTGAGATGCGGCTACAAGTAGCTGAAGGAGAGCATCATGGCTCTAACATCACGGCGAAGGTTTTTACATTGCGTTGTGCTGGCGGGAACGAGTTGGTCGAACAATTTATGAAGGAGCTTAACTGGGAATGGGAAGCAGTTCCCGAAGAACTGTACGACTGGCCCGATGTGATCGAGCTTGCCAAGGCGGGCAAGCTGCCTAAGCTCATCACGGAGGCGGATTTTAAGGGCCAGCTTCACGAGCACACGACCTGGTCGGATGGGACGGCGTCGGTGCGGGAGATGGCGGAGGCGGCGCTGGAGCGGGGCTATGCGTATCTTGCGATCACCGACCACTCGCCGCTGCTGGCGATTGCCAATGGCCTTAGCCGCGAGCGTGTGCTGGCGCAATTGGAGGAGATCGAGAGCCTACGCCCGGAGTTTGCGGCGCGGGGGCTGGCGATTCTTTCCGGGCTGGAGGTGGACATCCTCAAGGACGGGACGCTGGACATGGACGACGAGGTTTTAGAGAAGCTGGATATTGTCGTGGCGAGTGTCCACATGCGCTACAAAGAGGACGAGGCGGCGATGACGGCGCGGATTTGCGCGGCGCTCGCCAGCCCGCACGTGGACATTCTGGGGCACCCGACCGGGCGGATCATGGGCCAGCGCGAGGGGTATGCGCTGGATATTGACGCGGTGATCCAGGCGGCGGCGAAGTACGGGAAAGCGCTGGAGATCAACGCGTCGCCCGAGCGCATGGATCTGTGCGACGAGCACGTGAAGAAAGCGAAGGCGGCGGGCGTGAAGATCGCGATCAACTGCGATGCCCACTCGACAAAATCGCTGGGCAATCTCTCGTGGGGTCTGTGCATCGCCCGCCGCGCGGGGCTGGAAGCAAGTGATGTGCTCAACTGCTGGGACTTGGCGACGCTCCGAGGATGGTTGGGGTAGTCCCGCCCGTTGGAGGGGCGGGACTGGAGCTCCGGCCGATTAGAACGGCCAGACTGGAGAGCCTGCGGCTACGAAGGCCGTTCCGGCCATCCCGAGTTTACTTTGATTGATGGGCGGCACGCCCTTTGTAGCGGAGCCTGCGACGCTATCCAGTCCTGCCGTTCTGATCGGCGGGACTACGGCTTGAGCGGCTGGATTTCGTCGGCGATCTGCTGGCGTAGCTCCATCATGCGGGTGGCGTAGCGCTCTAACGTGCGGTCTTCGTCGGTCTCGGGAGTCCACTTGGGCACGGCGATGGGCTTATTGTTCTCGTCCATTGCCACAAAGACCATGAGGCAGTGCGTGGTGAGGGAGACGCTACCTGAGCGTGGGTCGCCTGCCGAGACATCCACGGCGAGGTGCATGCTGGTGCGGCCCGTGTAGATCACCTTGGCGGCCACTTCCACCACGTGGCCAATCATAATCGGGCGCTCGAAGCGGATGCCGCCGACATAGACCGTGACGCAGTAGTGGGCGCTCCAGCCCACGGCGCAGGCATAGCCCGCCTGGTCAATCCACTTCATCACCGCGCCGCCGTGGACTTTTCCGCCGAAGTTCACATCGGTGGGCTCCGCCAGAAAGCGGAGCGTGATTTGCCGTTGAGGTGTCATAGACATAACAGGCGCAGTTTACAGCCGAACCCGCAGATCGCGCACGAGCTGGCCGGTGACGGGATGGATCACGAGAATACGTCCCTGAGAGTCGGCGAGGGTGAGGGCCTCAGGCGTGGCGCGTAGCCGCACGCGCTCTGCCCCGGAGAGCCGGAGCTGGAGGACGGGGCCACGCAGGCCCTTGGCAGTGCTAAAGCACACCAGTGCCGTGATGCCAAGAGGGTCACGCAGCGCACTCAGTGTCAGCTCATTGACCCCGAGGCGCATGGCGGCCAGCCCCGCAGGCGTGTCTCCGGGTTCCCCAATCACACAGCTGCGGTGGAGCGGCCCCGTCTGGCCATAGAGCACCACGGCAGGCTCGCCAAAGAGGCTCAGCTCTTCGTCATCGTCGGTCTGGAGCCAGTAGACACTCTGGTCGGTGAGCTCAAATGTTCCTCCGGAGAACGGAATCTCCTGGCGGCGCGTGGGCGCTGCCTCGGTCCAGAGCACAAAACGACCATCGTCTAGGCTCAGAACCCCGCTGCCGGGGCTGAGGGCAAGAGTCGGCTCTTTGGTCTCGGTGATCGTGAGCGCTTTTGGCGTGGGAGAGAGCGTGTCGAGCGTCAGAAGCTGGCCATTGCGTGCGACCCGCCAAGTGCCCTCACTGAGTGCCGTCTCCCAGCAGAGCAGCGAGAGCTCGCCCCAGTCGGTGGTTTTTCGGGTTCCTAGGTCCAGCACATGCACCCTCTGGCTATCGTCGCGGTGGGCCAGCGCAATCGCCCGTGCGCCGGTCTTGCCGATGACCAGAGAGGTCGCTGGGAGCTCGAAGCGATGGAGAATGCGCCCATCATGACTGAGCAGCAAGACCCCCGCCTCGCCTAATGCTGCCAGCGTCCGTCCGTCCGGGAGATACGCCGCGTCCACAATCGGGACAGTGCCCGTATCGCCGCCCTCAATTCGGATCTCCAGCGGCTCGGTGCGGTCGAAAAGTGCAGGCTGAGGCTTGGGAGTCAGTGCGGGAAGATCCGCCTCTAGCGCAGGGAGCTTTGCAGCTCTAGCCCAGCGGGTCGCTACGTCGGGCTTGAGGAGATTTGTTGCACCTGAACCCTGATCCGCGAGGACAGCCCGGAGCCCAGCACGGAATAGTGGTAAGAGTTCGGGACGATCCTTGCCTTCTAAGAAGAGCGGCCCAAGTAAGTAGGTACGCTCTGAAACGGCGCGTGGATCGGCAACAACGGCACTTGCCTTCTCCCGCCAAGGCGCGGACTCGTTTTCGTTCTCGCTCCAGATCAGAAGGCGTGCCAGGAGCTGCGCTCCGCCCACCCCTCCCAGCTCGGCTCCCCGTTCTGCCCAGCGCTTTGCCAGCGGGCGGGCGGTTTCGACGTTCTCAATCGTGGAGACCGCGCGAGCATAGTCGCCCCACTCGGCGTGGAGCTGTGCCCACTCTACTCTGAGGGTCTCCGCGGCGGCGGTGTGCTGGCTGCGCTCCAGACGGAAGATCGCATCGGAGAAGCACTGTGAGCGGCGGGCAATGGCGATGGCGCGCTCTTTCTCCCCGGCCAGCCACCACTGCCGGACGATCAGCGCGGGTGGGAGATTACGTGCCTCGGCCATCTCCGCGGCGAGGCGGAGCTTCCCGTGGCGCTCCAGAAACGAGACCGCTTCTTCGTCCTCACGGAGCAGCTCAGCCAGTACATAGGCGGCTTCCTCAAAGCGTCCCTCATTTTTTAGCCTCTCGACAGCCTCGCGGTAAAGCTGCTTGAAGCCCCCGTGTAGGCCATCCCAGGGAAGCGCGGAGCTGGCCTGAGTGGGCGTCGGGCTAATCACCAGCTGATCGCGTGGCTTGAGAAAGGCAAAACCGGCAGGGGTATCGTCGCTCTCGCCCGGCTTGCCCAGCGGGATCGCGTGCTGGAGCGCCTCCTGCCACTGGCCTTTCTCAAAAAGCTCCAGCATCTTCTGAAGAAACTCCGCGTTCTGGCGGGAGATGGCCTCTAATTGACCCGGCGAGAAGACCTGCTCCTGGATCGTACTGCGGAGCCTATCGGTCGTGCTGGCGCTTCCCGAGGACGGCGTGGTGGGGCGTAAAAAGTCGAGGAGCACCCGGCCCCAGCGCTCCAGCAAAGAGAAAGAGCTTGGTGTGCTCGTTGTCTTTTGTATCGTTGTGGGAGCCTGGTTGAGCGAGCGCAGGAGCGCGGCGCGGGCGGCAGCGGTGGCGGGGTTGGTCGGGACGATCTGCAGCGTCTTGAGCGGTGCCAGCACCTCACCAATTGGGGCCTCGACAGTGGGCACAGGCTCGATGAGAGGCTTCGTGGGCACAAAGGCGATGCTCTCCAGCGCCAGCCAGTCCGCAGGCTCGATGGCCGTCAGCTCCGCCAGCGAGAGAGCCATGATGTGCCCCCGCTGGGCGTAGATCAGGCTCTCGGGCGCGGGGCGTAGCTCATCCCACTCGGCTTTCGTGAGCGGAAGGGCAAGCAAGTGACCTCGCTCACGCACCAGAGGCAGGCCCGGCGCGGCCTTTGCTGCCAGGGTTTGTGGCTTGGTGAGCACCATGAGCAGTGCCCCGTCTTCCGTCTGCCAGACCCGCACGCCTGGCTCCCAGAGCGCCAGAATACGCTTTTGCGCTTCGTCCTTGCGGAGTAGTGCGGGATCAAAGAGAAACGCCGCCGCAGGAACGGTTCCGCGATGGAGAAGCTTCTGTGGGATCATGCACTCTCCTCGAACGTCTCGCGCGGCGCATGGAACTGGCAGCGGCGCGCGTTGGTCTCTAAGTCCCAGATCATGAGATCGCCACTCTCGCGCAGGCAGGCCACGAGCGGCAGATCGGGCGAGACGGAGGCGCTCACAATCTTCCCCCCGATTCCCGTGATTGTTTTCGTGCTTCCCAGCCCCACCAAACGCACGATCCGCCCTGCCTCGCTGAGCGTCACCAACCGCACCTGGCCCCCAAAGTACGTCGCCCCCAGGATCGTGTCATCAGGGTCAAGCGCCGGGAACGCAATATCTTTGCTCTCCAGCGGCAAGTACCACCGCCCATCTTCACGCTTCACCACCACAGATTCCTTCGGCGATGGTCCGGCGAAGAGTAGGGCTTGTTTGGGATCGCCAAGGCGGACACTGGTTTTATCGTGGGAGCCGATCAGCGAGCCGCCGTCGAATAAACCTGCGAAAAACGCGCCATCGAAGGCTGGAAGATAGGTTGCACGAGTGGGAGTCCAATTCTGTGCCTCGTTGTTTTTGGTGCGACTCAGTATCAGCGATTTACCAAGTATTTCAAACCAGAGGATAAGCTGGCCTTGGCTTTTATCCTGAAGCCATAGCGTTGCCGAGGTCAGCTCTGATCCTGCATCGTCCAGAAGACGTATGGAATCTTCATTGAGCGGAATTTTGCCTATTGGGAGTGAGGGCATATTCCCTTTGATAAGCCGGATTTCAAGCTGATCGCCGCTCTTGGCAACACAGAAGATCGCATTGTTATGTCCCCCAATCGCACGGATTTTTCCATAGTGTTGCTGGTAGAGCTTGGCGGGGCCGAGGGATGCGCCTTGCTTGGTGGGAATAGGGAAGACTAGCACGCCCGTATCAGCGCTGTCTCGGGCGGCGACGAACTTTCCGCCGGGGAGCCAGACCAGTGCGCCGACGGCTTGCCGGGGCGATACCCGCGCCTTGCCGGGCTTGTCTCCGATTGGGGTGAATGGGTCGCGGAGCAGGCGGACCTGGGTGTCGGGGGGCGGAAGCGCAAGCTGGAGCTTCTTGCCCGACGGACGAAGCGTGAGGTTCAGCGCCTCGCCCTTTTCAGAGCTTTCTGTCTCCTGCGTGCTCATCAGGTGCACGCCACGCGCCATCGGGACATCGAGCCAGCGCGGGCCGCCCAAGAGCCACAGCTCCTCGGGGGAGCCCAGCGCCGACTCCGCGAACTTGCGCCAGTCGTAGAGCTGGCGTGGCGTGGCCTGAACCGTCGTGCGCGCCCAGAGAAACGCCCGAACCGTCGCCTCATCGAAGCCGGTGTGCAGGACGCTCTCTTTGGGCGCGCTGTCTAAGCTCGCCCACTGAAGTGTCGCGCCCGCCGCTCCTGCCCGCTGAGCCAGCACGATCCACGCCGCGAGCTGTGCAATTCGAGGAGCCCCGAGCTGCTCTGGGCCGCAGTCAAAGAGAATCAAGCAGCGGCGCTCGTGGGCATTGGCCTTGCGCTCGGGCTCCAGAAAAGAGAGCTCTCCCTGGCTCAGGCGGCGCAGAAACTCCTCGGGAGCCGTATCTAGCAGGCCCCATTCGGTGGTGAGCAGGTGCTCCAGCTTTCCCCGGCGCGTGATTCCTGCGTAGCCATCGGGCTCGTCGCCGCCCTTGCGCGTCTCGCCTCCTAGCGGCCCAAACGCCGCCGCAAGACGAAGGAGTAAAGGGCCGAGGGCGCTTGCTAAGATGGGATTGAGCACCGCGAGCGGCTCCGCCCAGCGAGCCAGAGCAGGAGGGAGGCTCATCTAGCCCCCTGGCCCCCACGAAGGGGGGAAGCATCGGTGAGCGAGAAGCAGCAGTCGGGCAAGAGCGCCAGGGGAGGACGAAGCTCCGGGAAGCGGCGTGTGAGAGCTGCAAGCACTAAAGCCGGAGGAAGCGTGGGGCGCTTTGTCGTCGGCAGAAACAGTGTGGGGACGCTCGGATCGGGGGCGAGATAGATCACGCCAGGGCTCCACGGTAGCCAGTCGTGCGGGCCGAGGAGTGCGAGAAGACTCTCGCCCGTTTCCCCCCTAACCCCCGCCCGGCGGGGGGACAATGAGGAATCCGATTCTTTGTATTCCCCCCCACCCAGAGGGTACCCGGCGGGGGTTAGGGGGGAGGAAATCACCCCAAGCAAGTGTTTGGTGACGCTCGCCTCCAGCCGGGACAGGCGCTCAGCGAGGAGCGTCGCATCGGGGCCAAGGGCGACAAGGCCTGCGGGGGCGAGGGGGGGCTCGCGATCCGTCCACTCCAACCCAAGAGAGCCGCTCACACGCGGACCCACTCGATGAGCTTCTGGCGCAGCGGGGTGAGCTCTTCTGGGAGGCGCTCCGGAGCAAAGCCTGCGTCTATCTCGCGCAGTGCCCCTTCGAGGCGTAGCTTCCAAGCCGCAAGAGCGGCGGGCTCAGCAGGCGGAGCGGCGAGGAGCTTGCGAATGCCACCCGAGAGCCGCTGGGCGCGGGCGAGCGGCCCTAGCGATGCCTCTTCCGCGGCGTAGGGAAGCGCCACGTTCTCAGCGGTGGCCAGTAGGGGACGGAGCGCCTCTCGGGCGAGCGCTTGCTCGTCGCGGGTGGGCACGGCGTAGATCAGGGGCCAGAGATCGGCGGGTGTGGCCTCGGTACGCCCTGCGAGCGTTGTGGCGGCGGCGATCAGGCGCTGGGTGCGCACCGCCCGGCGGTCGCTGAGGGTGATGCCCGCCTGACGGAGCATGCGAAGCGCTTGGGCCAGTTTCGGGCGAATGGTCGCAAGGTCCACGGTCTTGCTGGCTGCACTCAGCGAGTCCAAATCGGTCAGTGAGGCAAGGGGCTCGGTCGCAAAGCTCTGCTTCATCCAGCCCTGCTCCAGCAAGTCCTCCAAGAGCGGGTCGGCGACGGGCTCCAGAAAGAGTCGCACCAGAAACCGATCGGCAAACGCCGCCAGCGCGCCTTCGTCGGGGAGGGCATTGGAGGCCCCGATACACAGCCGCAGTGGCACCGCGAGCTGCGTGCTCCCGCGCCGAAACGTCCGCTCGTTGAGAATGCCAAGAAGCGTGTTGAGGATCGCGGTCGAGCCTAAGAAAATCTCATCCAGAAACGCCAGCTCGGCCTCGGGGAGCATTCCGCTGGTCTCGGTCTCGACAATACCCTCGCGTAGTCGCCGCAGATCAATGGGGCCGAAAAGCTCGCTGGGTTCAGTGAAGCGCCCGAGCAAGTACTCAAAGTAGCTCCCCCCGAGTGTCTTGGCCATGCGCCGCGCCGCCTCAGACTTTGCCGTTCCCGGTGGCCCGATGAGCAGCAAGTGCTCCCCCGCCACCGCGCACAGCGCAATCGCCTCCGCGACCGCCTCACGCTCAATCAGCCCACTGGATGCACTCTCCACCGCCGCCCGAAGCCGCGCTGCTGCTTCCCACTGTGTTGTCTCCATAACTGGCGGTATAATTCGCCGTGCGTATCATCATTGACCTCCCTCCTGAGCAAGCAATTCGCGCCCAAGTCCTACCTGCTCGATACCCGTCCCGAGATTCCGGCCGATACTTATGGGTATGAACAAGCTAACGAAAGTGATGGAGAGTTTTCTGGGCCGGAAGAAGAGCTCGGCTGACCAGGCAAAAGAGCGTTTGAAGGCGCTCCAAGAGGCGGAGAAAGCGAAGCCCGAGCTGAAAAAAGCAGCCTGACGGACAATTATTGCATTGTGCGTCGAATTCGGGTACACCGTAAACATGAAACGCGCATTTCTCTGGCTGGTTTTGCTGGCTCTCGTGGCGGGTTGTGGCGCGGGTGGGGGAACACTGCTCCCCAAGGACCCCGGCCCAGTGACCATTCGCTCGACACCCTCACCCTCTAATGGCATTGGAGTGCCCCCTCCTCCTCCCTAGCCCTGATTTTTATGGCGATCATGGCTCTGCCCGAACTCGATACCCCGCGCACCGTCGGCCCCTTTCTGGTCGAGCGCCAGCGCGAGCAGCTCACGGTGACCCTCCAGCACCAGGGGAGCTTCACCTGGTACGCGCTTGCCTTTTTTGCTTTCATGGCCAGCAGTGTTCTCATACTGGGGCTGATCTCCACCCAGGGCGCGGCACAGTGGGGCGTGGTCTCTGTCACCGACTTCTTCGCCCCCAAGAAAAACCACTTCGGCTTTCTCTGGATGCTCTGCACCATCGGGCTACTTGTCGGCTTCCCGCTGTATCTATGCCGCGCCTACAAGGCCCCGATCACGTTTCTCTTCAACGCCCGCAATGGCACGATCTTTCGCAACAACGAGCTCGTCACCCGCTTCCGCCGCGTGGAGGCCATTCGCGTCCACGAGCGCAAAGACGCCGCCGGACGCTATCTCTACGCCCTGAGCCTTCTCCACACCGACGGCCACGAGCAGCCCATCTACGAAGTCTACGAAGAGCGCGACGCCCTCACCCTCGCCAACGAGATCGCCACCTACGTCAAGCGCCCCGTGACGTTTAAGTAGCGCCCTCGGATACCCTCCTCCCCCGCCCCTCCTCCCAAACTTGGGAGGAAGGGGAAAGGAGGGGAGATTATGCAGAGGCGCTGTAATAGAGAGACTCCCCTCCCCCAACCTGCCTCCGCAGGATTGGCACCCAGAGGGTACCCGGGGGCAGGGGGAGGAGGGTACAATTCTCTCATGATAACAAAAGAGAGTGTAGAGCCAAGCCTCTGGCCGCCGATGACCCACGAGACGCGCCCTTGGGCCTACTGGTGGTGGATGGGCAGCGCCGTCGACGAAGAGAACCTGACCCATGAGCTGACGCGCTACAAAGACGCGGGGATGGGGGGCGTGCACATCATTCCCATCTACGGCGCGAAGGGCTTTGAGAAGCGCTTTGTGCAATATCTCAGCCCGCGCTGGCTGGCCTTGCTCAAGCACACCCTCTTCGAGGCTGAGCGACTGGGGCTGGGGATTGACATGTCCGTGGGCTGTGGCTGGTGTCTGGGTGGCCCCAACGTGCGCGATGAAGACGCCAACCAGACATTAGTCATTCGCCCCGATGGCACGCTGACGAGCAAGCCGAGTGGTCAGAAAGTCAAGCGAGCAGGCCCAGGCGGCGAGGGCTGGATGCTCAACCCGGCATCGGAGCGGGCGCACCGTCGGTTTATGGAGCGCTTCACCCGCGCCTTCTCGGGCTGGAAAGGGCCACTGCCCCGTGCTATTTATCAAGACAGCTACGAGTACAACAACGACTGGGCTCCCGAGCTCTTAGAGGCGTTTGAGAAGAAGCACGGCTACAAGCTGCAAGACCACGTCGAGGCATTTAAGGCCAGTGATGAGGCAGCAAGGCGCATCTTGGCCGACTACCGCGAGACACACTCGGACTTAATGATCGAGCGTGCCCAGCCGGTCTGGATGGCGTGGGGCAAGCGGCGCGGGATGCTCTCGCGCTACGAAGCCCATGGTGCGCCGGGGAACTTACTGGATCTCTACGCGCTGGCCGATATCCCCGAGACCGAGATGTTCCACGACGATCGCAGCATTCTCGTCAGCAAGTTTGCCTCGTCGGCGGCGTATGTGACCGGCAAGAAGCTGGCCTCAGCGGAGACGGGCACCTGGCTCAAAGAGCACTTCACCGAGACACTGGGCGACCTTAAAGTGCTGGTGGACGAGATGTTTCTCTCGGGGATCAACCATATCTTCTGGCATGGGACGATCTACTCACCCGATGACGCCACATGGCCAGGCTGGGTGTTCTACGCCTCGACGCAGATGAACCCGCGCAACCCGATCTGGCGGCATGCCAAAACGCTCCACGACTACATCACGCGCTGCCAGTCGTTCTTGCAAGCCGGGGAGCCGGGCAGCGATGTCTTGCTCTACTGGCCCTACCACGATCTCCTCCACTCTCAAAAAGGCCGTATCGAGAAGCTCACGGTGCATCAGCGCGGCTGGCTGGAGAAGCAGAGCCTTGGCCCCCTGGCACAAGAGCTCTTTGACCGGGGCTGGCAGTTTGACTTCGTCTCGGATCGCATGCTCGCCAAGAAGCTCCCCGAGCGCTACAAAGCCGTGGTCGTGCCCAAGACAGTGCACATCCCACCCGAGACGCTGGCACGCCTCAAAAAGCTACGCATTCCCGTCTTCTTCCTAGACGCACTCCCCACCGATGTTCCCGGCTTCGGCAGGCTCCCCGAGCGCCGTGCCAAACTGGAAACCATAAAGCGCGGCCTGCGCCCTACGCCGCAACGAGAGCTGGAAGCCGCCCTCACCCAAGCCGGAGCAAAGCGCGAGACGCTTGCGGATCTGGGCCTGAGCCTCCTACGGCGGACGCTAAACGGAGAGACCGTACGCTTCGTCGTCAATCCGACGCAGAAGCCTATTACACTCCCCAGCACCACCGGGCGCTGCCTGAGTCCTCTCACCGGCGATGAGGCAGGGCGCGAGCTCCCGCCCAATGGCTCTGTGATCCTCATCACCGGCTCTTCTATAGATTCCCCCGCTCGGCGGGGGCTAGGGGGGAAGAACTTGGTGGGCTGGGAAGTGAGCTTTTTGACGGGTGGCCCAAGCCTGCCGCCGCCGTTTTCGTGCGAAAAGCTGGGCTCATGGACCGAGCAGGGGGCAGCGTACGAGGCGTTTTCTGGGACGGCGCGCTACACCACGGTCTTTGATGCGAAGCCGGGGCGCTATATGCTGGATCTAGGACGTATCTGCGAGAGTGCCTCGGTGCGGCTCAATGGGGAAGAGCAGGGGACGCTGATCCTGGCTCCGTTCATGCTAGAGCTAACGGTTACCAAACCCACGGGCAATGTGCTAGAGATCGAAGTGGCAAACCTTGCTGCAAACCGCATCCGCGACCTAGATAAGCGCGGCGTGGTCTGGCAGAACTTCTACGACATCAACTTTGTGAACCTAGCCTACAAGCACTTCGATGCCAGTTCGTGGCCGGTGGCACCTAGTGGGCTCCTTGGGCCGGTCGTTCTGAATCCGCTGAGCCCCTAGAAACCAAAAAGCCTCTCCTCGCTTCTTCTTAAAGAAACGGGGAGAGGCAGAGTGGCCGGGAAAACACCGAGAGAGTGCCTAGCGGCGGCGAAGGAATGTTGGAATGTCTAGCATGTCCGTCGCCGTTGCCGTTGTGGCTTTTTGCTTCTCTTCGACAACACCGGTCGCGGTCGTTGTTGAGCCGGTAGCAGAGCCCGTGCTCGTCTCCAAAGCGGGCTCCGTGGAGGCTCCGCGTGAGAAGATCGTGTCCATCCGGGTCGCGCTTGGGGGGGTGGGGGTCATGGTCGCTGCGGGAATACTGGCCTTCTTGGAGCTGCCCGTGTTCTGGAAGCCCGTCGCCAGAACCGTGATCCGCACCGCACCCTGGAGTCGTGCATCTACGACGGTACCAAAGATGATATTGGCATCCTCAGCATCGGTTTTCTCACGGATCAGATCGGCGGCTTCGTAGACCTCGGCGAGGGTTAGATCTGGCCCTGCGGTGATATTGACAAGAACGGCGCGTGCACCCGAGATCTCGGTCTCCAGAAGCGGGGAGTTCACGGCGGCTTGCGCTGCCTCGATAGCCCGGTGATCGCCCTCGGCAAAGCCGATTCCCATCAGCGCCGTGCCTGCATCGCGCATGACAGCTTTCACATCGGCAAAGTCCACGTTGATGAGTCCGGGGATGGTGATGATATCGGAGATACCCGCCACGCCTTGACGCAGAACTTCATCCGCCTCTTTGAATGCTTCGACAAGGGTGGCACGCTTCTCGACCACATTGAGCAGTCGGTCGTTGGGGATGACGATCACGGTGTCCACATGGGCCTTGAGTCGGTCAATGCCCTCTTCGCTGAGCCGGGCGCGACGTGGCCCCTCAAAGCGGAAAGGCTTGGTGACCACGGCCACCGTCAGAATGCCCATGTCTCGGGCGACTTCAGCGATCACCGCAGCAGCACCCGTTCCGGTTCCACCTCCCATACCCGCTGTGATAAAGACCATGTCGGCCCCATCAAGCGCCTTCTGAATCTCAGACTTGCTCTCTTCAGCGCTGGCCCGTCCGATCTCCGGATCACCGCCTGCACCGAGGCCATTGGTTAGGCGAACACCCAGCTGCATGGTGTTCTCTGCCGCCGTTGTCTTGAGTACCTGAATATCGGTATTCATCACCCAGAACTCGACTCCCGCCAGCCCTGCCTCAATCATGCGGTTGACGGCGTTTTGACCGCCCCCACCGACCCCAATTACCTTGATCCGCGCAAACGGGTCTAATGTTGCACTACTCATCCCGCTACCACGTCCTTCCATGAATTGCCTCTCGACTATTTCCCAGTCTGCTTTTATGTAAACTGTTTGTTAAGTTTCGTTTCATATCACAGATCTCCTACGAAACTTATGTTTGTTTAATTAAAAATTATGTCCTAGCCCTTTGTGAGCGAGGAGCGCTCGGAAGCGCTCTAGAACTCCTTGGGGACGGAGTCGCCTAACAGGCTTGATCCGTTTTGCTCCCCATTGTACCAGCCCGAACGCTGTCGCATAGCTTGGCGTCGTCAGGCCCGCTGCCTGCGCACTTGTGGTTCGCACACAGCCTACTCGCACCGGCATTCCGAGAAGCTGTTCGGTGAGCTCCGCAAGCCCGGGGAGGAGCGCTCCTCCCCCGCACAGCACGACTCCTGCCGGGAGTGAGTCGAATAAATTGCTCCGCAGAAGCTCTTTTTTGACCAGCTGCATCTGCTCGGTGCAGCGTGCCTCGATTACCTCTGCTAGCTCCCGCCGCGCTGCCCGACCCTGACCGGCCTCTTCACTACCCAGCAGCGCATAGGGCAGTGACTCCTCCTCCGATAGTGTCCCCGGTTGTGCACAGCCTGCCGCGCACTTGATCCGCTCCGCTTCCTCCAGCGATGTCCGTAGAAACGCCGCCACATCGCGGGTGACGAGCGTTCCCCCGACGGGTACCACGGCGGAGTGGCAGATCTCGCCCTGCCGGAACAGCGCGATATCGGTTGTGCCACCCCCAATGTCCAAAAGCGCCACACCCAGCTCACGCTCGGCGGGCAATAAAACCGCTTCCCCGGAGGCCATGGGCTCTAAAATCAGCTCTTCAATCGTCAGTCCTGTCTTTTCCACACAGGCCGAGACATTGCGCAGAAGTGCCGCGGCACCGGTGACAATATGCGTGTCCACCTCTAGGCGCGTTCCGCACATCCCGACGGGGTTTTTAATCCCTTCCTGACCATCCAAGGTGAAGTAGCGCGGCAAGACATGCACGATCTCCCGGTCGGGGGGCAAGACGATCAGGCGCGCACTCTCCAGAACCCGCTCCACATCGGCCCGACGAACCTCACGGTCCGGGCTGAGCACGGCGGCAACCCCACG
>NZ_CBAYMC010000066.1:0-18182 GCF_964826245.1 Armatimonas sp.
AGCGTGCCTTAGCATCGTGGTCATTCACTTTATCGGCTTCTTGAACCATACGGGCATAGACCGCGCAGGCATTGGCATCGTCAAGCTCGCGCCCTGCAAAGAGGCTTGCGAGATACTCATTGTTTTCTTTATCCTCAGACACATGGACAAAGAGATAACGGTAGATAATCTCTGCACGGTCATCGCTGCGACCACTTGCCCGGTAGGCAACTCCCAGCCAGCGTGCGGTGGTGATGCGCTGCGCCTCGGTTAGTGTGGACGAGTCAAAAGCCGCCTCCAGAATCGGGAGGCGCTCCGGTGTGATCCGAATCTCTTCATCGTTTAGGGTATCTGCCAGTGCCTTGAGCAGCTCGTTTCGAGGAATACTGAGACGTATCCAGTACGCAGACTCGCGCCAGATGGGCTTCATCAGTACTCCGAGCATCTTTTCTTGCGCTGTCGCGCTAGCCTGAATCAGCCCATGCTGGTAGAGAGCAGCAACATAAAAAACGCACCGCTCATCGTCGGGGAAGACCTCCGCAGCTAGCAGGTACCAGTCTGCACAGAGTGAGTGAAACTGTCGGGTTTTGATGTCCGCCCAAAGAAGTGCCTGCGCGATCCGGGCCTGCATATTCTCTGGCGAGCGGTGCGAAGTATCCGGCTTCTTGCCCGCCAGTGCTCCATAGTAGTTCCCCACCGCATCGGGAGTAAGAGGAGTGCCCTCGGACTTCAGCAGGTGTGCTGCCACAATGCCACCCATCAGCCGCTGCTTGATTGTGGGGGCTTGCTTGACATCTTTCAGGACGTTCTTTGCCATAGTTGCTCTTATGAAGTATCGGTCAGTCCTTCGCAAAAACTCATAGGATTCCTCTATGAAAAATCACCAGGGTATACTTGTCGCGATGTCTTTACTTGTCTCTGTCTCTTCGGCGCTGGCGACGCATGCACGGGCTCTAGGATTCTCTCTCGGCTCCGCAGAGGAGACGATTGCCGCGCATCCCGCAGCGGTAAAGCTCGCATGGGCGCAAGGAGCCCGTGAGGTTGTCTGCGCAGTGACGACGGCGAAGCAGCTCTGGGAACTTCGTCCTCTTGCGCTCTTTGCCGCTGCGCTGGGTGAGCCTCTTCGCTCAGGAACCTACCACACGCATCTGCGGGCACCGGAGGGCTTTTCTGCCTCAGAGTGGCGCACGGGGCAACAGGGAAGCCTCTTTTTCGTCACCAATATAACGGAGGCGCCTGTCATGGGCAGTGTGTTTCCTGCATTTGCCGACAAGACACTAGCCGCAGGGGAGACCGTGATCTGGCCCCATGACTTTCCCCTTGGTTTATCAGAAAACTACCTCGCGGCCTACGCGGGCTTGGTGAAGTCCGAGGCGCCCCTGCTCACGGCACATATCCGCCCCGATCCTTTTCCGGGGGCACGGATCTTTGTCACGGGAATCCCTGGTGAGCGGGCCGAGGTGGCGGTGTTCAATGCGGGGCCAGGAGAGCTCGTCGAAGTTGTTTTTGGAGAGCTCCCGGCTGTATTTGCGGCGGGCGTCTCGCAAGTCATCGCCGTGCCTGAGCAGCTTGCCCCTCATCTGTGGCTTTTGGAGAGCACGACCTGGATTGGCCCGGAGTGGCAGCTCGATCATGCGGGTACTCTCCAGCGGCACTTAGCCTCTCCCAAAGAGGCGATGATCGGGGGCGATGACGAGCCACGTAGCGCCCAGCTTCTCTTTGAGGGCGAGTCCCCCGATGCTGTCTGGCTTAACGGCGTTCCGATCACAGGCAGCGATGTCACCCTTCTGCCCGGTGAGAACCGGCTGGTTGTCTATGGGGAGCACGGCCCTGCGTCTCTCATACCGGACGGTGCGTGCTACCTGATGGAGATCACGGACTGGCAGCCTCAGTCGTCCCAGTAGGTGAGCATGGGATCTTTCAAGATCCCGAGGCTCAGGCGCTTGACATGGCCATCGCAAAAGAGCCCGTTGAAGCCATTGTGGTGCGCCGACTCCCAGTGCCCCGGCGAGCTCGACCAGGTCTCACAGTGAACAGCAGGGTTACTGTGCTCCCACATGAGGAGGGTCATGGTCTCCACGGCAGACTCGCTTCGGGTCAGCGGCCCCACATATAAGCCCCCATCCGGTGCCACAACAGTCGGCGGACGGTTGAGCAGGTTGTTCATGGCGTACTGCGGCGAGCGCGTGGTGACGCCCCCAGACGTGACCACTTTCTCCTCAGAGCAGCTCAGCACACCCGTGTTTTTCAGGTACGGCTTTAAAAGAAAATCTTGACTCGGGTTCCAGTTGGAGCGCGGGATTGTCCAGCCCACCCCACCCTGATCGAAGTCAAAATAGACCTCGTCATAGTCTTGAACATACATCCGAGCCCCCAGCCCGATCTGACGCATATTGCTCATGCAGACCGTCTGGCGCGCCTTGGCACGGGCTTGCGCAAAAACCGGAAATAAAATCGCCGCCAGGATCGAGATGATGGCAATCACCACTAAAAGTTCAATGAGAGTAAAGCCACGACGCATAAAGACATACCTTCCCAGTAGTGTATCGCAGGATACAATAAGAATATGACATCACAAAAGAAAATCGCAGTCGTCACCGGAGCCTCCAGTGGCATCGGGGCGGCGACGGCACGGCAGCTTGCAGCGGCAGGCTTTTATGTAATCTTAGGCGCACGACGTGAAGAGAGAATCAGCGCCCTTGCTGAGGAGCTGGGCGGCGCGGCGCATGTCTTAGATGTCGCCGACACGGCCTCGGTAGAAGCCTTCTGCGCCACCGTCCCCGATGAGGTTCATGTGCTCGTCAACAATGCGGGCGGCGCGATTGGGCTGGAGCCGCTTGCCCAGGCCCGCGACGACGACTGGCTCCAGATGTACCAGACCAACGTCCTGGGCCTGATGCGCGTCACCCGTGCGCTGCTTCCGAAACTACAAAACGGCAAGGGGCACATCGTCAATATCACCAGCGTCGCAGGACGCGAGACCTACCCCAATGGCGCGGGCTACTGCGCCGTCAAGCACGCCGCCCGCGCCGTCACCGAGACGCTGCGTCTTGAGCTCAACGGAACTCCCGTTCGCATCACCGATGTCGCGCCGGGCATGGTCGAGACCGAGTTCTCCGAGGTGCGCTTCTTCGGTGACAAAGAGCGCGCCGCCAAAGTCTACGACGGCCTCACGCCGCTCACCGCCGACGATGTGGCCGATGTGATCGTCTTCGCCGTGACGCGCCCTTGGCACGTGAACCTCGACGAGATCGTGATGAAGCCCGTCGCCCAAGCACGAGCCACGGTCGCCGCACGCGGGGTCGGGCTATAGGCCATCTCCCTGCCGTCCATCTCCTTGGAGGGGAGATGGCTGCGAAGTGCGGGGTGTTGGGCTGTAGCGCGGTACAATAGCCTCCGTATGTCTGCCCTTCGCCCCCCCATGGCGCTCTTCTCCGGAACCGCGCACCCCGAGCTCGCCGCCGCTGTTGCCCAGAACCTGGGTATCGAGCTTGGCCCGCTTAAGATCACCCGCTTTCCAGACTCCGAGATCTACATCAAGTTCGAGGACTCGGTGCGCGGCACGGACGCTTTTGTGCTCCAGCCGACCTGCGCCCCGATTGATGCCAACTTACTTGAGCTTCTGATCTTGCTCGATGCGCTTAAGAGAGCCAGTGCCAACAGTATCTCGGTGGTGCTTCCCTACTACGGCTACGCCCGCCAGGAGAAGAAAGATCGCCCCCGTGAGCCGATCACGGCCAAGCTGATCGCTAATTTATTAGTAACCGCGGGTGCGGACCGCATTGTCGCAATGGACCTACATGCCGATGCGATCCAGGGCTTCTTTGATATTCCCGTGGATCACCTTACTGCCATCGGGGCCATCAGCGACTATCTCGCGACCAAGAACTTAGAGAATACCGTTGTGGTCTCGCCGGATGAGGGCCGTGTCAAGAAAGTGCGCAAGATCGCCTCGCGCCTGCACTGCCCCCTCGCCGTGGGCTACAAGTTCCGTCCTGGCCATGGGATCGCGGAGATTTCTGGCCTCGCGGGTGATGTCAAGGGCAAGACCTGCATCATCTACGACGACATGATCTCCACGGGCGGCTCGATCAATGAGATTATTGACATGCTCATCGCCAGCGGTGCCAACCCCGAGATCTACGTCGCCTGCACCCACGCCGTGCTCGCTGGCCCCGCCGTCCAGCGCCTCTCCCGCCCCGAGATTAAAGAGCTGATCGTCACCGACACCATCCCCCTCTCGCCCGAGAAGCGCACGGAGAAGACCACCATTATCTCCGTCTCACACCTCTTCGCCGAGGCCATCCGCCGCATCTGGACCGGCGACTCCGTCAGCGAGCTCTTCAACGACTAACAAATTCGCGGTTCTGCGAACCTATCGAACGATGCCGATTATAGCAGGGTCGGGGAAGACAAGTGGGTCGTCTTTGTAGTGCCCCAGCCCCAGAATCTGCCCGTAGCGCACATAGACAATTCAGCCCATGGCAGAGCCTCTATCGCGTCAGAGCCGCCTTGTGCTTAAGCCAGGGCACAAAGAGATGATCTGGCCCCGGCGTTTTCGCGTGACACCCGATGCAGGTCGCGATCTTGCCTTTCTCCAGCGGAGCCCCCGCCTCCTGAATGAAGTACTCCCAGTCGCCGTTTTGTGGAGCGTGCGTAGCTGCTCACCACTTTCTCAGGAGTCCATTCAAGCTCCTGTGTATCAGGGCGTGTCCGCACAGCAAAAACTCCCAGTGCGATGCCTAGCGCCAGCGCCAAGGCCAGAGATAATAGTCGTTTCATGTTCCAAGTTGCTCCTCAAGCCGGGGGGATGGGTTCAGAACAGCCGCCCCGGCATCGGGGGTGTAGGCAACTCCCGCGTCTCTTTGCCTGCCTTCGCCGTTCCCGGAAGCCCACTCGTCCCTAAGCCTTCGACGAGGTTCTGGAGCCGCTGCGAGAGCCGTGTGTAGCGTGGCTGGACGTGTTTATTTGTCACGGAGCGCTTGAGAGCCCATTTCGTCCCAATAATTACCGCAAATTTCTTTGCACGAGTCAAAGCAGTGTAAACCAAGTTACGTTGCAGCATCATGTAGTGTGTATTATGACAAATAATCACACATGCAGGGTATTCTGATCCTTGAGAATTATGGCAAATCATGCCACTTGCAGAAACAAACGAGTGAATTCCTTCCACCTCAATATCTATCATCGCCGCCGTCTCGCCAGTTTTCCCTACGATTACTAGTGGGTCAAGGTAGCAATCCTCTCCCTGACTTTCGCTGAACTCCAGTATAATTATGCCAACACAACTCTGGCGGTGGGAGACAATTCCCAGTGAAAGCAAGAGTTGCTGAACCCCATCTGCAAACGCGGGAGATGGCATTGCCACTAGACGCTTGCCTGCTTCGTCTTTTTTGGTGAGTTCATTTTTGGTGAGTTCATTGGTGTCGAAAAGCCCCCGCAAAAATGCCGCTCGGGATTTCGTCGAGGCGCGAAAGATACCCTCGGGAATGGATGTTGCGGCAAGCCCTAGCTGGTAAGCGAAATCTGGCTGTGTTCCATCTGGCTCCCCTTCAATTTCCAAGACAGTCCGATCCAGTACCAGCGTATCGTCGGGCTTCAGTTCACCGGCAACGCGCCACTGCGGTTCATTCTCTCCCTTGGGGATTGCCCAGAGCGGGTGCTCCGGCGAGACTCGGAGCGTCTGCCCGGAGCGGGTTTTCAGAACGACGACTGGCCGCTCACCCGTCTCAAAACAGTCGATGACTCTGCGTTTTTGCCCAAAGCCTGTCTGCACCTGATCGCCCACTTGCACTTCGCTTATCGGAATCAGACCACGCTGGGTTCGGATGCGCTCATCGGGATGGAGGCATTTATGCGTCGTGAGGCTGAAGGCATGATTTAGCTCATCTGTTTCGGCAAATTCGTACTCAACAGGGCCTTCTGGATAGTCTACAATGAGCATTTGGTCTTCGGTATTGATTGTGTCAATATGCCCGACATCGCCATTGAAGACATTTTTATCGTAGTTGTTGCGCCGCTGCATTACCCGGTCGCCCTCGCGCAGGATCATGCCGCCGCGTGGGTGCTCTTTCTTCTCAGGATGCGCCGGGTTGATGATCTTCTGCAGCTCCTCATTGAGGTTGCGGACACCCACCATGCCGCGCTGCATCGGGGAGAGGACGGTGATCTCGTCGGCCTTGAAGCCTAGGTTCGGCAGGCTCTTGGCAACGATCCCCTTGATCTTTTGTAGCAGCTCCTCGGTCTCGTCGACTTCGATAAAGACACAGTCCGCGCCGTTCTTGGCCTCGCTGGGCGGCAGGAGCTCGGGGACTTTCCCCTTGTTGATCGCATGGGCGTTGGTGATGATCTTGCTGGCCGCCGCCTGCCGGAAGACCTGCGTGAGGCGCGCCACGGGGACACGCCCGGACTGTATGAGATCATTGAGCACGTTGCCCGGCCCCACACTGGGAAGCTGGTCCACATCGCCCACAAAGATAATCTGGGCACCGTCGGGGATGGCGCGGATCGTGTTGTGGGTGAGCATCAAATCCAGCATCGACGACTCATCGATCACCAGCACATCGAGCTCCAGCGGCTCGCCCGGCCCGTGCTTGAAGCCCTTCTTCTCCGGGTCGAACACCAAGAGCCGGTGGATCGTCTTCGCCTCCCGCCCCGAGACCTCCGCCGCCCGCTTCGCCGCCCGCCCCGTCGGCGCCGCGATCTGAATCCGCCGCCCGAGCTTCTCCAGCGCCTGAACAATAAAGTTCGTGGTGAACGTGTTGTGGTTCACCAGCCCATTGGCAATAAACGAGTGCGGCCCTGGAACCGTCAGATCATAAACCGGCGCTTCACTCTCTTCGATACTCTCGACTTTGTCCCAGAAATCCCGATCAGGCACAGGGTAGTCGGTTTCATACGGTGATGCAATTTCGGCAAGGAAAGGCAATAGGCTACATAGCCTTTCAGCTTCTTCACCCTGGATGATAATTTTTGCCTCTTCAGCAGTTTTTGAAATTTTTGAGATGATCCCAAGATTTAGCAAAATGAGCTGAATATGCTTGATGACACCCTCATTCTGTACGCTCACTTGAAAATGTGGGTGGGGTAGAGCAGAGAATTCGCCCTCAAAAAAACCAGCGAGGAAGGCTTCGACAAAAGATTGAGAAGATTGCAGAATTACATCAGGAACCCCTGGGTAGACGGAAGACCGACCTCCCTCCTCCAATTTTTGATAAAGTGCTCCACCGAACATCACAAGCTTGTCAAAATCTAGGCGTGGACTTTTTTTAGCTCCCTCTCCCAACCGATACGCGGCATCCACGCTATAAAGAGTTTTCTCTCCCCAGATATTGTCGCCGCGACGCACGGCAACTCTATCACCCGGTTTTAGCTCGTCGAGGCGTTTCCAGTCGGGGCTGGTTTCGGTCATGGCCCAGAGGCGGTGGTTGGGGGTGCCTTCCAGCTCTAAGCCGAGGTGGGTTTTGATGCGCCGGGTCTCGCGGACACCGCCACAGTAGGCGTGGCTCGTGGTGGCGATGCCGTCTTTCGTGACCACTTTCGCCGTGTGCTCATGGAAGCCATCGGGGACATCGGGGAGGTTTTCGCCCCAGTGCGAGCGCATGGTGGTGAAGCCATTGGTTCCCAGCACCAGCGTGTCGCCGACAACGCACTTCCCGCAGCCAGGACCGCCTGTCAGTACCAAGACGCTCTCACTTAAAGCACGTCTTACGGCCATGTCTTGCTCCTCGGAGAGCTTTTCGTGGCCGGGGAGGCTTTCGAGGATCTTGTCGATCTCGGCGGGCTTGGGGCGGTTGCGCCACGGGGAGTTGAGGAGCTGGTGCACCCGATCCGCGACGGCTTTCTCGGTGGTATGGAAGCTCGGGGTGTAGATCGCGGTCTCTTCGTGGCCCATCAGCTCGATGGTCTCCGCCACCAAGAGGCCGCGCTGGATCAGGTCGGCCAGCACGGGGTCGAGTTTCTGCCCCAGCTGCGCTTTTTCGTGGGCCTGGTCGTGTTCGGGGAGATCGTCGGCGGACTTGATATAGAGATTCTCCGCAGCCTTCTCGATCAGCTCGCGCTGGGGCAGGTAGCAGTGGCCGCCGCTCTCCATCTCACTATTGAGGATATAGACCATCCCCGCCTCTAATCTCTGCTGCGAGTCATAGGCAACCCCTAGATTCAGCGCGATCTTGTCGGCGCTGCGAAAGCCGATCCCCCAGATATCCGTGGCGAGCTGGTAGGGGTTCTGCTCCACCTGCTCGATGGCGCGCTCTTTGTAGTACTTGTAGATCTTGACCGCGTAGGTCGGCGTGATCCCGTGGCCGATCAGGAACTCCATGATGGCGGCGATCTCTTTTTGGGCGATAAAGCCCGCCTGGATCATCAGGGCTTTTTTCTCCCCGATCCCCTTGACTTCCTGGAGCTTGTCCGGGTGGTGCTCGATCACCTCCAGAGTCTTGACCCCGAACTTCTTGACCATCCACTCGGCGGCTTTTGGCCCAATCCCCTTGATCATCCCCGAGCCGAGGTATTTTTCAATCGCCGCTGCCGTCGCGGGGCGCATGACTTCGTAGCGGACGGCCTTGAACTGCTTGCCGTGCTGGGGGTGCTTGTCCCACCAGCCAAAGATCCGCAGGCTCTCCCCCACCACGGGGTTGGAGAAGTTGCCCAAGACGGGAATCACATCGGCCTTGACTTTGTCGCGCGTGTCGGCGGGCAAGACTTTGAGCACGGCGTAGCCATTCTCTTCGTTGTGGTAGGTCACGCGCTCAATCGTGCACTCCAGCACCTCGCTCGGGCGGTAGCTCTCCGCTTCTTCTCGGGTTCGGGGGGTAAATGCCATCGCAGCTATTATACTTCCCCCTCAACCTCTCAGCCGGAAAGCGGTAGAATAGTTCAAGGAGTGTTTGCCATGCCCTCGCCGTTTCCCGGAATGGATCCGTTTTTAGAGGCCTCAGAGCTGTGGCCTGCCTTTCACAACGCCTTCATTTACTGCCTCAACGCCGCCATCAACCAGCAGCTTCCAGTAGGCTTTGCATCACGGCTAGAGGAGCGTCTGGTTGTCGAGGAGGGCATCCGTCACTTTGTCGCCGATGTCTCCATCGGGCAGAGTGGGCCGCCATCGAGCGGCATGACCATTGCCGAGTCGCCTTCGAAGCTTGCGATGGAGTGGGCAATAGAGGAGAGCGAGCCCTTTCGTGAGACCTTTATCGAGATACAGACCCGTGAAGGCTCCCAGCGGCGCGTGGTTGCGGTGGTCGAGCTGCTCAGCTATGCCAATAAGCTTCCTGGCAAAGGCCGCGATGAGTATCTTGGCAAACAGAAAAATCTCCTCTCCAGCGAGATCCATCTACTAGAGCTAGACTTGCTCCGAGCCGGGCCACACACGCTTGCTGTCTCAGAAGCCAGCCTTAAAGAGCGCTTTGGACACTACGACTACGCAGCCAGCCTGCACCGCGCCCGCGACGGGCGGCGCTTCCAGATGGTCGCCTGGCAGCTTCCCCACGAGCTTCCCAGTATTCTTGTCCCGCTGGAAGACCCGCATCCCGACCTCGTGATAGACCTCCAGCCCCTCCTGACCCGCGCCTACGACGAAGGCCGCTTCTCCGAGCTAGTCGATTACTCACGGCTCCCCGAACCGAGTATGAGTGCGGAGACGCTGGCATGGCTCACGGAGCGCCGTCCATGAGTGCGCACCTGCGCCGACACCCTGCGGAGATCGTCCTTTCACTCCTCTCGCTTATGGGTGGTGCCGTTCTCATCAGCTACACGTTGCGAAGCGAGCTGTGGGCCGATCTCGGTTTCCGTCCCGTGCGAATGTGTGTGCGCTTTTATGGCTTGCTCAACATGACGGCAGGACTGTGCTTACTACTTCGTGCCCCGCACCTGGTCTAGCGTCTCCAGTGGCTTAAGGCGCTGAATGCGGCTCGTGATTGAAGAGGAGTATCTTGCCAAGCAAAAGACGCTCTTGGAGAGCGAGGTGCATCTGCTAGAGCTGGACTTTCTAAGAGCAGGCGAGTACACGCTGGTGGCTTCCCAGAGTAGCCTTAAGGCGCGGTTTGGCCCCTTTGACTACGCCGCCAGTCTACACCGAGGCGACTACGGACGTCGCTTTCAGGCCGTGGCCTGGATGGTTCAAGACAGACTCCCCACGGTTCTCGTCCCCCTCGACGAAACCCATGCAGATTTAGAAATAGACCTCCAGCCCGTTTTCGAGCGCACCTACGACGAGGGTGGCTTCGAGCGCATGGTGGATTATACTGCTTCCCCAGAGCCCACTTTTCCCGATGAGGTGCTGGCAGGCTGGGTGACTTCCATGTCGGCGAGCTGCATGTCTAAAGCGCGACCAGAGAGCTGAATCTCGTGCAAGGAGACGGTGAGGGAGAGGCTGAGGGCGACGAGGCTTGCACCAAAGAACCAGGAACCGGCGCGGAGCCAGTTTTCAAAGAGGCAGAACATGGCAATGACGCAGAGTAAGATGGCGCTAATTCCCAGGGTCTGCATGCGGCGGATCAGGCGCACTCTATAGCGCAGGCTCTCGATCTGCGGCGGGATTTTCGGGTCGTGCGTGTCACTCCAGCGCTCGTAGAGGCTGCGAGTAAGTGCGGCCAGCGCCAGAAAGCGGTTGGTGTAGGCCAGCAAGATCAGCGAGACGGCAGGAAAGAGCAACGCGGGGGTAGTCAGAGAAATGTCCACATAAATAGAATTGGCGCATTAGCAAAATCCTCCTGCATTCAGATATAATAACTTCTGTTGACGAGGGAAGGTTTACTATGGAAAACGAAGAATCTCTGCTTTCGCCCCGTTTATTGGGTGTACTTCATTGTGCCGTTGAGCAGAAAACAACCTGCACTAAAAAAATTGCTCAGTTTCTGGGTTTGAAACCACAGTCGGTAAATACTTACTGGAAACATATTAAATATCGGCTCAGTGTTGAAGAACGCCACCAGGCAGTTGATTGGTTTCGTAGTAATGAGACTTTGCATTTAAATACAGACAGTCTTAACAAATCAGGACAGGTCGGGGGGGGGGGGTAGGTAAAAAACAGAAACAATAATATCCCACTTTTGGGACTTGTTTTCGTATCTGCATTTCAGATACGCTGTATTGTACATATGAATACATTAGTAGTGACCGAGAAAATTCATCTCCAAATTGGAGGCTTGACTCTGTTGCCATCCTGTGATTTTAATAAAATTTCGTGGAGAGTATTGTGAATTATAGTATTGCTTTTTTACTTCCAGCGACACTTCTCGCTTTGCATGCTAATTTACCTATCCAGTTAAAAAACATACCGGACAATATATATACTTATAATATCAAAAAATTAACTTCGAGAATTCAAAAAAATTCAAAAATAGTAATTATTACAGGAAATACAGAAGGATACATTCAAGAATGTGGATGCACAACAATTCAACCAGCAGGCTTAGCAAGAAAAATTCAACTTGCACTATCATTAAGTACGTTTTTTCACTTAATGGCTTCAATAATTGTTCATTGATAGATTTAGGAAACTTGTCTGATGACCTTAAGAAAAGCAAAGCAGTACTAGAGTGTCTTGAAAATTCAGGTTACGATTCTGTTTTCGTTAGCCAAAAAGAATTTTCTTTAGGTGATACTTTTCTTTCAATATCAAAACAATTTTCGGTACGTCTTGTTTTTCCTTTACAAGAAACGAACGTATCTGATATCAGGTTGAAAAACAATGTTAATATTATTAATCTGCAATGTAATTATAGTAAAGAAAAAGAAATATATCTTAAAAATATCCTCAGTAAAACTGACATCCATACCATAATTTATGGCACTAATGAATGGGAAAAACGCATATCACCTAATTTTGTCTCAAAAAATAATTTTTTAATCGTCAATGATGCAAATAAAAAACTATCAAATAATATTAATATTATAAATAAGATTCAAAAAGATGAAATTTTAATTATTGCATTCGACAAAAGTAACATAATAGAAAGAATAAAAATACCTAATCTTGTACCTGAAGATTCAAAATCAGCAAAATTAATAGGATCTTATTTTTCCTCAGAGGCCAATGATATTCAAAATCAATCAGCTTCAATATCAATAAATAATGATGATCTGGGGTATATACCACCAGAAAATTGCCGAAATTGTCATATCCAAGAATATAAAAAATGGTCATTTTCTAGCCATGCGGTAGCATCTCGAACATTAGAAGATAAAAACAGATTAATTGGTGAGTGCTTGAATTGTCATAGCGAATTATATCGTCGTAAAAAAATTTTCAAGACTGATATTAAAGCCGCTTGGCATGGCATCACTTGTTCAACATGTCATGGAGATGGGATCCAACATAGTGCCGACAGAAAACGAACTTCTATAACTCGCAGTGTTAAAGAAGATTTCTGCCGTAAGTGTCATGATTCATACAATGATCCAAAATTTAATTATTTAACATACATTGAGAAGATTAGGCACTGGTAACACGCTATGAAAAATGCATCAATATTCATCAATTCAACAAAAATTCGTTTTTTAGAAAAAAATATACTTCTTAATATTTTTGATGTGGGTATAGAACAAATCATGTTACCCTTATTGATGGAAGGTATGACTCTGCAACGTTGTCCCGGCTTTTTTCCTTGGAATTCTATTCATCAAAATTATAGTGATGATATTTTGAAACAGGTTTCTTCGTTAGCACGATCAAAAAACACTCAAATTATTGGATATATAAATCTTTTACAATGGGAAAGTCTTAACGGCGATAAAAATTACTCAATTTTTAATAAAAATCCTGAATTATATGAAAAAACAGTCATGAATTATGAGAAGTCAGCATTTGCATCACCATTACACCCTCGATTCCAATCAATAATTAATGATTATATTGATAATAATGTAAGAAATTTTTCGGAATTATCTGAAATAGTCTTACATTTTAGTCTACCAATAGATAACCTTTATGCTTTTAATGAATATGGGAGAGAACTCTATATCAAAGAGAAAAAAATAGATCCTATAGATATTTTTTTGATGAAGGATGAAGAGAAACAGAAAATTGCATCAGAATGGCAGAATTGGAGATTGGGTAAAATTTCTAATGTTGTTGGTTCTATATGTAAAAAAATTAAAAAATTGAATTCTAGTATTAAAATAAGTATTATTGGTCAACCTAATGTATACAATATGTCACTCAGGGATAGAAATCGTTGTGTCAATGATTGGTTTTCTTGGCTAAGTGAATCTTATGCCGATGAGGTGATTTTTTATGATGATTGGTCAAACATTAATAATATTAGAAGCATTAAAAATGCAGTTGACCTTGTGTCAAAAATAAATAAATCCAAAAAAATTAGAGTAATAGCTGATTTAAGAAAAGAAAGTAAAAGGATAAACCCTATAGATCAATTTAAAAACTACAATACTGTTGACACAATAATTTTCAGCCTTAATGAAGCTGAAGATATACCTCGTATTAATAATCTGTGCTCTGACTGGAAAAAAAGTGGTTAGAGTATATAAGTTCAACGTCCACAGAGATAAAAGAAAAATGAAAAATATGTCCTTACGTAAAAGTTTATTTTGCATAGTGTTAATACCATTTTGCAACCTAAGTTCGGCAAATGCTCAAGCGCCTGATCCAACCACGGTTTGTTCAAATACCACGGTGCATCCAACTGCAGCATCTACAGTCACTACAAAGATTACAGCTTCCAGAGCAGCGCATAGCCCCGCCCCAGAGTGTCCCCAGACAACTGCATGTGATACAACGCCACCTCCAAAACATTATGTAGGTAAGACGGTTTTAAATTATAAAATGACTAAAGTTGGCAAACAAAGCAAAGATTTTTCAGTCAGTCTTGGTCTATTATTTAATTATATAACTGGAGTGAATACTAAAGCTCAATGGGAAACAACAAACACTAGTGAAACTTCTATTACTGATCAACGTGGAGGTGATCAGTTTTTTATTGATTGCGGTTGGACATGGGCAGTGATACGGTATGACTTGGAAACAATTAAGACGGAGATTCATCTTAATGAGAGTCGAGTCTTAACAGAAGTACAACCAAGCCTTTCAGATTATACCTGGAATCGAAAAACTCATAAACTTGATTATTGTCAAGGAATAGTAGCTCTGACAGGCAATGAAATTCCTGATCCCGAACCAGTTTTGCCATGTGATGCAGTTCTGTAAGGTATCGACAATATCGTCTTGACAAAAAAATTCTCCGTTTTTCATCTTGTACGCAAGGCTATGGATCGGAAGATGTTGTTGGCTCCCAAAGAGCCTTAGGTGAAGAGCCCTCCACCCAGCAACACGGCAAAATCCATAGCCTTGTACGCAATATGAAAAACGGAGAATCCAGACCATGAAAGGCTAATTAAAATGACAAAAGCAAAATTTGCAGGAACTTTCTTTATTTTTATATCTATTTATGCTTTCTCATATGCACAAAGAAATACATTTATTGATTTATTACGAATTGACACTAATTATACTGCAATTAAAAAATTAAATATGATCAATAATAAAGTAATTTGTGTCGAAATAAATGACGAAGAAATATTGAAAAAAAAATTTATACCTAATAAATACAATGAAAAGTCACTTTTGAAGACTATTTCAAGTCAATTTGGTTCTATTGGTTATGGCTATACAAAAAATAAAAATATTTTCTTAAAATCTAGTAACCCGATAGATGATCCTGATATTGATTTTATGGGTGATACAATGCGTAGTTTGAAAGATTTAACTAAGGTATCGCAAGCATTAGATATTTTGTCTAAAAATAACATTCCATTAAAATCAAATATGTCTCTTTTTGATCAAGAAGCAAAGCAAGGATTAAAAAATTTAATGCATGGATCTGATTTATTGAGAAATGGTTCTAGCTTATACGATAACCCTAAAGCCGTTATCGAGATAACAGGATCAAAATATATTTCTGTTTTTTTTCCTGATGGTACATCAGTTTCTGGAAAGGTCAATAATGAAAAGTAGAATTTTTGTTTCTTTTGCTAGTTTGATAATAGCAATTTCAGGCTTAGTTTTAGCCGAATCTTTTGGCCAATCGCCATCTTGTCAAGGTCAATTGATAAACTTGCCTTATGGCCATAAGGCAATTTATCAATTGAAAGAGATAGCTGAAATACTTTCCAAATCCTCTGGTATTCTCCATGTTATAGATGTTAGATGTGAATCAAGAAAAATTCTAATCATTACTTCTAATAATACTGTTCAAATTACTGAATTGAAAGAACTTTTAGAAGGATCTACTAATTTAAAATGGAGAACTGTAAACAAAACAAATTTTCTTACATACTATAATGATAATGAAATACTTAAATTGGCGGAAAATACAAAAAATAAACTGGAAAATTTACGAAATTCAATATCTTCTGTACTTGAAGGAGATAATCATATATCTGGTGTGAAAAACTGGGAAAAATTATCTGAACAAGATAAAATTCGAAATATATCTATGATGTCGAAGATAGGTGGGGCAGATTCTGAGATTTTTCGACAAATTACTCAAAATCCACAGATGTTGCAAGGGGCGACAATTAAATATTCACTCAGCCTAGATATTTCCGTCGGGACGGGGTTGCCTGGTGATGGAGGAAGTAAAACCGCCTACCGTATCTACTGATTGGCTGTGTACACATCTCCCTAATTTACGTCGCCTGGAGCAGGAGGCGCGGGACATCGGCGGCGGGGAGGGGCTTTCCGAAGAGATAGCCCTGGATAATATCGCAGCCCATCTGGGTGAGCTTCTCAAACTGCTCCTGCGTCTCGACCCCCTCGGCCACCACTTTCATCCCTAGAGTCCGCGAGATGTCCACCATCGCACGCACCACGGCTTCGTCGGCGGCGCTCTCACAGATATGGGTCACGAAGCTCTTGTCTATCTTGATGCGGTCCACCGGGAGCTTGGCCAGCCGCCCAAAGTTGGTGTAGCCCATCCCAAAGTCGTCCACGGAGAGCTGGAGGCCCATGTCTTTAATTTTGAAGAGCACGTCTTTGACTTTGGCTTCGTCTTGCTGCAACAGATCGCTCTCCGTGATCTCTAGGTCCACGTGCTCGCGATGCACGCCCGACATTGCCAGAAGCTCCTCGATATGCTCGGTGAGGTGGTTCTGGGAGAGCTGTCGCCCCGAGAGGTTCACCGAGACTCCCAAGCCCGAGAGTGCCTGTTGCCAGAAGGCTGCTTGGCCAAACGCCTCTTTCATCACCCACTCGCCCAGCGGGACAATCAGGCCCGTGTCCTCGGCCATGGGAATAAACGTGTCGGGCGGGATCATCCCTAGTTGCTGGTGGTTCCAGCGCGCCAGTGCTTCAAAGCCCAGTAGGTGTCCCGTACCCGCCGCCACTTGTGGCTGGTAGTGTAGGAGCATCTCACCCCGATCCACGGCCTGGGAGAGGCGCGACTCCAGGGCAAGCCGCTCAATCCCCGTGAGAGACATCCCCTCGCGCCAGAGCGTGACATGGCCACGGGACGCTTTCTTGGCCTGGTACATCGCTGTGTCGGCACGCTCTAAGAGCGTTCGGGGGTCGGTGCCGTGAAACGGAGCCAGCGCGAGGCCAATACAGGCCGTCAGGCGGATATCAATGCCACGGAGTGCAAAGGAGCTCTGCACTGCTTCCAGAACTTTTTGTGCCACCGAGTGCGCATCACCCTCACTGGCAACACCCGGCAAGAGCGCCACAAACGTGTCGCCCTCCAGCCGCCCAATCACGTCTTCTGCCCGAAGTGCGGCCCCGAGCCGCCGCGCGATAATCATCAGCGCCTGATCGCCGCCGTCTTGACCAAGCGCCTCATTGACCCACTTGAAGCGATCCAGTGCGAGTACCATGACCCCAAATGCCCCATGAGAGCCTGAGGTTAGGAGCTTTAAGATAGACTCCTCGATAGACTTTCGGTTCGGCAGGTCAGTGAGGGAGTCACGGTGGGTCTGGCGGCGTATCTCTAGTTCAACCGCACGGCTCTGGGTAATATCACGAGCGGCAGCGTAGGCGGGAAGGTTGTCTTTGCCGGGCGCAATGCTCCACTGAAGGTAGTGAAACTCGCCTGAGGCCGCTAAGAAGCGGCAGCTAAAGCGCGCCGTGCTTCCCTGTGCGGCTTGCCCCAGTGCCACAGTCACTTCCAGATTGTCTTCATCGGGGATGAGCTCAAAGAGCTTGCGGTCATTGAGGCTCTGAGGCGAGTAGCCCAGTGCAGCATGCCACGCGGGATTGACACGCACCAGGGTCGCGGTGCCCAGCTCAAGCAGACAGAGCATCTCCGAAGACTGCTGAAAAAACTCATCGGCATTTCCCGGAGAGAACACCACTTTGGGCTGAATTGCCACGGCGATTCCTGCTCCCTCGGGCGTGATCTCGATCTTCTGATGACCCTCACCAAGGAGTTCGGTCTCAAAGGAGAGTGGAGTGCGTGTTGCCAGCACCTGCATGAGTCCGTCTTGGAGGGCCTCCCAGACAGGCGTGCTACAGACAGAGCGTAAAGATTCTCCCAGCCGCACCCCTAGCACTTCCCCTTCGATCTGGGAAAACCGGAGCTGTGGGTCCAGCTGAAAATTTTTAGGCAACATGGTCATGAAGGAAAGTTATCGAATTGTACCAGAAACTAGTAATTCCCGTAGTGTTATATTGTCGGTGGATAGGGGATAACTAATTAGTCCATGGAAGAAAGACTTATCTATCTCGAAAGTCAAGCCGAGCAGCTTCGGAGTGAGGTCGCTTTGTTGCGTACCCAGTTTACCGAGCACCAGCAACTTGACAGCCTCAAGGCGGAGAATCAGCTCTTGCGCCAGGCGGTGCTGCGCTACGCCTTGGCCTGCGGCGATGTGGACCTCAAGATGGCGATGGCACGCTCACGCCACGAGAGTAGCCCCGAGAGCCTTGCAAGCCTCCAGCAAGCCACCAATGAAGAAAAAGAGGCATCACGTACCCTGCGCGAGCTTGCTCAGAGCCTCAAGCTGGCTGAGCAAGAACGCAATCACCCTCCGACCAGCTCGGGTGGGTAGGCCGATCCGCTACGCAGGGGCAGTAGTGTAGCGGTTGATCCCGGCGGCAGCATCGTTGCGGGCCTGCTCCTCCAGAAAATGCTCCAACTCAACGCGAGCATCCTTCGGATCCTCGACCTGGCTGTCTTCGTGGATCAGGCCATCGCGGAAGCGAATGATCCGCGTGGCGTGCTGCGCGATATCGTTCTCATGGGTCACCATCACGATCG
>NZ_CBAYMC010000067.1:0-17973 GCF_964826245.1 Armatimonas sp.
GCGCTACTCTGAGGCGGAGCCCATCGTCCACGAGGCGCTGGGTCAGATGCCCGATGAGATGGGACAGGCCAATGTGCGCTACCTTTTAGGAGAGCTCGCCCGCCACACAGGCCAACCCACCGCTGCCCTTGCCCACTATACCGAGGCGCTCCGCCTCTGCCACGATAACATGATCCATGTGCTTCCCGCCTTTATCGAGCGTAGCCGGGCGATCGTGCTGGCAAGCCAGAAAGACTTCGCTGCCGCTTGGGCCAGTGTTCAGGCAGCGCTAGTGGAGTTTCGCCGCTACCGGATCGGGGCGCAGCTCGGCTCGACACTGGCGGAGATGGCCTGGATCGCGCATCGGGAAGGCAAGCCCCGAGAGGCCCAAGCCTTCTTCGAGCAAGCCACACAAGCCCCGCCGCGTGATATTCGCCACCCCCGTGATGAAGCCCGGCTCCAAATTTTCTAGGCTAGCTCCAGAGCTTCCCTAGCCAGAGGTGCATCTGAAGGTAAAACTGCGGAATGGGCAGGGCGGAGAGGAGCGGGTAGAAGAAGCCAAACCAGAAGAGAATGAGCGCCCCATAGCCAAGAGCAATCGAGCGTGAGTCTTCGTCGCGGCTGGTGACGAGGCGTGCGCCAAAGTAGCCCAGCACGATGCAGGCAAAGGGCAGCGCCTCAAAGAAGTAGTGGAGAAAGACCAGTGGGCGCGGCTGGATGCTCCACGCCAGCCAGAGTCCCAGTCCCAGCAGTGCAGCAAAGCCCAAGCCCGCGTGGCGCTCTTTTTGGGCACGCCAGACCGCCATGCAGAGTGCGGGGATGCTTGCCCACCAGACAAAGACATTGCCGATACAGAGAATCCCCACGGTTCTACCATCGCCTGGCCCCACGATACCGCGCTCGTACCAAGTCGGGCGCAGCACCAGCGGCCACGACCACCACGGCGAGCTCCACGGGTGGGTCTCTTTCATCCCGGCGTGGTAGTCCCACATCACTTTCTGCTCGGTGAAGACTTTGTACAAGTCATGCCTCGGCTCTTGGAGCATATACGGCCGGTACGAAAGCAAGTAGAGGCAGATCGGCAGGGCAATAAAGGCCAGCAAGTACAGACCCGGCAGTGCGATGAGCTTGTTCTTGGGATCAAGCGCCTGCAAAATCGCGTAAGCGACGAGATAGATCACCACGGCTCCGAGTGCCCACTGCCCCAAGCTCTCTAAGATCAGGCGCTGTTTGTCGGGAAAGCTAGTGTCCGCCTTGTAGAACTGGCTCGCTTTGACGAAAAGCCCCACCAAAAGCGTCACCCCCAGCCCGGCCAGTGCAAGAACTTTCGGAGATTTTGCCGCGCGGGGCAGGTCGTATGAGAGCAGCCAGAGCGCGATGAGCCCCACGGCGTAGAGGGTGGTCCAGCGGGTTGCAACCGCAAGGCCCAGCGCGAGGCCCAGCGCCAGCATCCAGCGGGTCTTTCCCCCGACGCGATAGTTCCATGCCGTCAGTGCCGCCAGCAAGATAAAACAGACTGTGTAGATATTGGTCATCGCCAGCCGGCTCTGCACGAAGAAGACCCCGTCCAGCGCCAGCATCCCCATCGCCAGCAGCGCCGCCAGCCGGTTACCCGTGAGCTGACGCGCCAAAAAGTAGAGCAGAAAGAGCGAGAGGGCTCCAAAGACCACACTGCCAAAGCGCCAGCCCAGCGCGGCCTCGTGGGAAAACAGCATGTCGGGCCTGTAGATCCCCTCCAGTGGGTTGAAGTTTCCCCCGAAGAGCCGCAGCCCCACCGCGATAATCAGCTTGGCCAGCGGAGGGTGCGTCCACTCCATCGGGTTTTGCCCTAAGACATACTGCATCCCGGTTCGGGAGTGGTAGCACTCATCGAAGACCGCCTTGGTCGGGAAGTCCAGCCGCCAGAGAGAGACGCACAGAAATATCATGGAGAGCGTCGCGGCCAAGAGGTAGTCCAGCCGAACGATGGGCTCCTGTGCCAGGCCACGCGTCTCTCCATTTTCTGAGTTTACGTTGTTTTCTTTGAGGCGATAGAAGCTAAAAAGCGCAAAAAAAACCAGCATCGCCACCGTCAGCGGCAGGATAAAGTGGGCAGGTGTCAGGTTTTCCATGTCTCTATTATAGCTTGGGTTCGATTAGCTCCACACTTTTATTCTTCTTGTCGGAAGTGGCGCGGATATTGAGCACCTGCACAAACACCGAAAAGCCCATCGAGAAGTAGACATAGCCTTGGGGAATCTCAAAGTGAAAGCCCTCAATCACTAAGTTAAAGCCAATCAGCAAGAGAAAGGAGAGCGCCAGAATCTTTACGCCAGGGTGCTTCTCCACAAAGCGGCTCACGGGATTGACCGTCAGCGCCATAATCCCCGTCGAGACCAGCACCGCTAAGATCATCACCGTGACCTGACTGGGAGGGATCATCCCAATGGCCGTAACAATCGAGTCGAGCGAGAAGACGATATTGAGCAGCATGATCTGCACCATCACCGCCCCAAATGTCCCGCTGCCACTCTTGCGCTCCTCTGGGTTTTCTTCGATATGATCGTCGCCCTCTAGCTTATGGTGCAGCTCGTGGGAAGCCTTGGCCAGCAAGAAGATCCCGCCAATGATCAGCACCAAGTCTTGCAAAGAGATCCCAATGGTCGCGGCATGCGAGTGTGGGTCTTGAAACGGCAGACTAAACAGAGGATCTTTCATCCGAAGCACCACGGGAATAAAGAGCAGTAGCAAGATGCGCGGAATTACCGCTAGCACCATTCCCTTGCGACGGCCCTCCGCTTGTCTTTCTGGGACGAGCTTGCCGGAGAGAATCGAGATAAAGACGATATTGTCTATCCCCAGCACGATCTCCAGCGCGATCAGGGTCAGCAGACCAATCCAGGCGCTGGGCATACTTACCCAGTGAAAGTTAAGAAGATTCTCCAAAAAGCTTGCCCCCTAGCCCCCGCCACGCGGGGGAGCGCGAAATGTTTGAATGTGACTCCGTTTTACCCGATTTGGTTGCGCTTCCAAAGAAATAGCTAATCCTTCCAGCAATATCTCGACTTTTGAACGGGCAAAGTGGATCTCGCTGGGTGCGTGGCAGTCCGAGCCAAACGTGAGAGGAACACCGCACTTGATCAGCTCCGTGAGCATCGGTAGATTGGGGTACGGCGCATCCCAAAAAGGCTGCTTGCGGTAGCACGACGTATTGAGCTCGACGATGCAGCCCGACTCGGCAATCGCCGCCGCGACTTGTGGGTAGAGCTCAGCGGCGAGCTTCTCGGGAATGCCGGGCGAGTAGGTATCTATGACCGTCAGGTGCGAGAGAATGTCAAAGAGCCCAGACTTCGCCGCTAAAATCACCTGGCGGTAGTAGTCGCGAAAGATGCGCTCAGGCCTTTGTGCCGTCCAGTGCCGCCGGTTAAAGACGCTATGGCCGAGGGCGTAGTGCACGCTTCCTAAAACATAGTCAAAGGGATGCGCCGCCAGCCAGGCGGCAAGTTTTTCCTCGTGCCCTTCGATAAAGTCCGCCTCAATCCCCACGGCCAGCGCAATTCTATCGGCGTAGCGCTCTTTAAGAGCCATGGCCTCGGCAACATAGTTTGGAAGCTCAGAGATCGCCATCTGGATGCCGGGCTGGGCATGGTCGCCCTCCAGCCAGTAAGCCGGGCCATGATCCGACATCCCAAAGTGGGTCAGGCCGAGCACTATTGCCTGCTGGACATAGTCCTCCAGCGTCCCGATTGCATGGCCACAGCGGTCGTTGTGGCTATGGTAGTCAAAGGTAATCACGCCAAGAGTGTACCCGCGCCTTTTGCCTGCCGGCTCGCTTAGGCTCGTCAGGGACACCCTCTGGGTACGGGCTTCGCGGCTCCCAAAACTGGCATGCTGGCAACAATAAAGAAGAGCAACATCGCTTTAGTTTCCTCTAGGATCTGCCGCTCGCGGCGGCTGAGTTTCTCGGTAAAGTGCATAATCAGTGCTAATCTTTTAGCATAATGCTAATAAATTAGCACATGATCGAAAGCGTGTCGAGTTTTAGGTACAATAGCTGCATGCCTCAGGTTTTTGAAGGGAGTCTGGTTGCGACTGGGCTCAAGATTGGGATTGTTATCTCCCGCTGGAACGGGTTTATCACCGAGCGCCTGCTCGAAGGAGCGCTTGATGCGTTCCGGCGGCACGGCGGCGATCCGGAGAAAGTGGCGATTGCGCGTGTGCCGGGGACGTTCGAGATCCCGCTGATCGCACGAAAAATGGCCGCGTCGGGCAAGTACGATGCGGTGATCTGTCTGGGCTGCCTGATTCGCGGCTCCACCGACCACTACGACTACATCGCCTCCGAGGCCAGCAAGGGCATCTCACAAGCCATGCTCGCCACCGATACCCCCGTGACTTTCGGCGTCTTAACGTGCGACACGATTGAGCAGGCCATTGAGCGCGCGGGCACCAAGGCGGGCAATAAAGGCTCCGAGGTCGCCGTCGCTGCCATCGAGATGGCGAACCTGTGCAAGTCGCTGGCCTAAGGCTCGACCACCTAGTTCTGACCGTCGCCGACATCCCGCGCACCCTAGAGTTTTATGAGCGCGTGCTCGGGATGGAGCGGCAGAGCTTCGGCGTTGGCCGAGTGGCCTTGCGCTTTGGCGATCAGAAGATAAATCTGCACCAAGCCGGTCGGGAGCTAGAGCCCAAAGCCACGCTCCCGACCCCTGGCTCCGCCGACCTCTGCTTTCTCACCGACACGCCACTGACAGAGATCGCCTCACACTTAGACCACTGCGCCGTCGAGATTCTCGAAGGCCCCGTCGCCCGTACCGGAGCCACCGGCCCGATTCTCTCGCTCTACTTCCGCGACCCCGACGGCAATCTGATCGAAGTGGCAAATCATGCCGATTGAGCGCTGCGAGCGGCCTCTCACACCCGAGGAGCGTACAGAACGTCAGGAAGTTCTTGCCACCTATTCGCCAGAGCGCTTGGCGGCGCAGGCACGGAAAGACCAGCGCCAGGCTTTTTCCTGGGTTATCGCAGTAGGAGTAGGATGCCCTCTGCTGAGTGCTATTCTCTGGCAGATGGGCATGACAGCTTTAATGGCACTTGCCATTGGCATGGGACTCTTTAGTTTTCTTTTTCGCTTGGCGCGTAGCAACCAGCGCCAGCTCCTAGATGCCCATCAAAAGTTACGCGAGGCCCCCTTCTTGCGCCAGCTCCAAGCAGAGCTAAAAAATAATCGCATCAGTGTCTTAAAAGTCACAAGTACCCACTGCATCTCTTTCAATACAGGAGACGACGATGTGGGAATCCACTACTTTTTCCAAATTGCGCCACAGCAGTTTCTACTTCTACACTCGTTTAACTTCGATGGGCTGGAACAAGACGATCCACCTGCTACATTTGAAATTCATGACGAGGCACAAGACCCTACGGTTTTTCCTTTAAGTGAAGAAGAATTGCCTCCCACTGCACATCTCGTTTTACCAGGAAGTGAGCCAAATGAAGATGACATTCCTGAGGTGCAACTATCATCAGAAAGTGGTTTGCTTTTTTTGGAATTGAAAGACGGTGATCTCTTTAACCTCTCTCTCGCTGAGCTTCTCGAAAACCCAATGGCATTGCTCAAGACCCGAACCAGAAATCTCTGGGAGAGGCCGTAACCAACCGCGCTGATTTTACGTCTATCCCCCCATGAACCCGACACGACGCAGTATTTTAAAGTGGAGCGGCCTCGCGCTTGCCTCATCGCCTGTGGTAGGCCTCTTGACACTCTCCATCTCTGGCCCAAGCTTGCTGGAGAGACAGCGCGCCGCCGCACGCCGCGAGGGGATTCCGCTGACGCCCGAAGACCTGCGCCCAAATCCGCCTATTCCTGACTCCCAGAACGCAGGGCCGCTCCTCAAAGAGCTTACCAAGCGCTACCGTGCGCTTCCTGAAAAAGAGCGTATTGCCTGGGAAAAACTTTCAGGGGACCTTCTGAAGGCCCCTGAGGATGAGGCACTTCGGGCAACATTCCTGGATAGTGAGCAGCGCTACGCGACACTGATTCACCTCGCCCAGGATGCGAGCGCACTGCCACACTGTGATATGGCCTATGACTGGAGCCAGGGGCCAGATTTGCTCTTCCCTGAGTTTGCGGTTCTGCGTCAGTTTGCACGTATTCTTACGGCAAAAGCATACCTCGCTTCCGATGCTACTCATGCCTGGACTTCGATTGCGCAGGCTGCCCAGCTTGGTAATCGGATAGGTGAGACTCCTTGTCTGATCGCGGCGTTGGTCTCGGTTGCCATTCACGCGATTGCCGACAAGGGCTATATCGCAACTCTGAAACGCTTCGGGCCCAGCCAACAGGCCCACGCGACCCTTGCTGCATTTGGGGCACCTCCTGATCCCGAGCTCTACTTTGGCGGTGAGGTAATTCTCTCAACCGTTGCCATGAAGCAGATGCGCCAAGGAAGGGTTCAGAGCTTTAGTGATGAGTCTGAAACCCCGGATACGAACCGAACCCTAGCGCTGGTGGCACCAGTGGCGACACCCTACTGGGAGAAACAGCTTCTTCTTTTCTGGCGTGGCGCGTTTGTTCAGGCCAGGAAGTGCAAGCAGACGGGCGACTACGAAGCACTGGGCAAGTGGTTCGACGCGACCGTTGGGGAGTGGCAGAAAGACAAGCTCAATATCCCTCAGAACCTGATGGTGCTGATTCTGACACCTGTCTTCTCCGAGGCAGCGGTCAAGACCCACCTTCATACGGCGGCGCTCCGGCATTTGCGAGAAACGGCGCTGGCGCTACTTGAGGAGAAGGCAAAAACGGGCAGCTTCCCCGACTCTCCCACGCTCCCCGCCGATCCATTCTCCCCAGACAAGCAACCGCTCCGCTACCGCAAAGACGGCGCGGGCTGTCTTCTCTACAGCATCGGGCAGGATCACACCGATGATGGCGGGGTTGCGAAGCGCGAGAAAAACAGCGAGAAGCTAGATCTGGTCGTGCGGCTCTGACCGCCCCATGGAATGGGGCGTCAACAGTGGCACTGCATGCCGCAAAGCCCGTGCCGGGCTGGGATTGGGTAGCCCGGCACGGGCTTTGCGGCGGAGGAACGACGCCATTGCAGACGCCGGTTTCAACCGGCGGCCTACGATTCGTCGCCGAGGGGGATGTCGGGGAGGCGCTCGCTGGATTCCTCGCGCTCTTTTCCATCCAGCAGGCAGGAGATGTTCATGTCGCCCATGACGTTGATCATGGTGCGGCAGCGGTCTAAGAACCAGTCCACGGTGAAGAGCAAGGCGATATAGCGGACGTCCAGCCCGACGGCGGTGAAGACCAGGGTCATGGTGACAAGGCCCGCCTCGGGGATTCCTGCCGCGCCCACCGATGCCACGATGCTCGTAATGACGATGAGAAGCTGCTGCTGGAGCGTGAGGTTCTGCCCCAGTAGCTGCGCCACAAAGAGCGCCGACATTGCCTCGTAGAGCGCCGTGCCGTCGTTGTTGAAGTTCGAGCCAACCAGCGAGCCCATGCTCGCCGAGCGCTCCCGCAGCCCGACTTTGGTCCAGAGACACTGGAACGTCACCGGCATGGTCGCGGTGGACGAGGCCGTCGAGAAGGCCATCACCAGCGCGTCGCGGCAGCCTTGCAACAGCTGACCGGGTCGCACCCAGGAGCCGAAACGAACGCGGGTGAGGTAGTAGCACGCCTGCAAGAACAAGGCGATCAGGACGGCGACAATAAAGTAGCCCAGCGCGGCGAACGGCGCAAAGCCCTGCTTGCCCACGATCGAGGCCACGATGCCAAAGATGCCAATAGGGACGATCTGGATAATGCCGTGCAGGATGCTGACAAGCGTCTCCATCGCGATGTCCACCGCCTGCATTACGGTGGTGACGGCGCGGTCTTTCATGGCGCGAAGCGTGGTTCCAAAGGCCAGCGCCAGCAGGATAATCCCGATGACATTGTTCTCCACCAGCGGCCCGGCAAGGCTCTTGGGGACGTTGTCTAAAAACTGCTCCCAAACCTCTTTTTTGGCCTCAGGCGCTTTCCAGCCCGATTTCTCCATGGTCTCTAGGATCAGCTTTTTCTGGGGATCGGTCTCTTTCGATGAGAGCGTGGCCTTGGGCGCGGGCAGCTCCAGCTTGCCGTACTTGCCTGGCTGAACCACATTGGCGACAACCAGCCCAATCACAATCGCGACCACGGTGTTGAGCACCAGCAAGCCCCCGAGCTTGGCGGCGAGCTTGCCCTTGACCTCGGTCTTCATCAGGGCCTGGATCACGGCGATCAGGATCAGCGGTGGAGCCAGCGCCCCCAGCATCCGTAGGATCAGCTTGGCGGGAACCTCAAGATTGGCCGCCCCCTCGCCCCATGCCGTCCCAACAATTGCTCCCAGTACCAGGGCGATCATGATCCGAATGTAGAGCGGGGTTGCTTTCCACCATGCAAAAAATCCATTCATGCGGGGCTATTCGCCATCTGCGACGCTCTTACCTGCCGTGGTTGACTTTATCTCGTATCTTGCGCACCTGAGCGGGCGTCAAGGTGGGAGTGGGGGGAGCGAGCTTTTTTTGGAGAAGGGGTAGGTGGAGATCACGCGAGGTGATCTTGATAATGGTGATGATATCGCTGATATCTTGCTGCTTGACAAAGCCCAGATAGCGGCTGCACTCCTTGACCATATTTTGCTCCCATGTGGTACTTAGCCGTAGGGTCTCCGTGAGGCTAATAGGTAGCTTCCCCATTGGTTTTGCCGAGCTCGGTTCGGTGACCGAGTAGGTCTTGAGCAAGCCCAGCATGAGGCGCTCGTGACGGCGCTCCGTGCGGGCCATGTCGGCAAAGGGAAAGGCTTTTCCGTAGCGCCCCGCCGCACTCTCGTAGAAAAGCGCACTGCCCCGCACGTCCTGCAAGACACTCGTCAGCGCCGACTGCGTCATCATGTCCACTCCACCCATCTGTCTCATGTGCCCAGGGTAGCCCCAAACCACAGATCTAGCATCCCCCGAGTGACAGATTCGGGTACTCTAACTTTCCATGAGCCATCAAGAACACCAGCAAAAAGCCAACGGGCGTGGCCCGATTCCCCTGGGAGTGGTGACCGTCAGCGATACCCGCACGACAGAGACCGACCTCAACGGGCAGTTTCTAAGGCGTGAGGTCGCCGCAGCGGGGCACGTACTGGCTTTCTACCGAATCATCGAGGACGAGCCTGCACAAGTGGCAACAGCGCTGGACGCGGCCATTGTGGCAGGCGTGCAGGTGCTGCTTTTCAACGGTGGCACAGGAATCTCACAGCGCGACACGACCTACGATGCCCTGGCGCAGAAGCTAGAGAAAACGCTCCCTGGCTTTGGGGAGATCTTTCGCATGCTCTCCTGGGAGCAAGTGGGCGCAGCGGCGATGCTCTCGCGTGCCGTGGCGGGAGTCTACCAAGGCATGGCCGTTTTCTCCACGCCCGGCTCTCACAAAGCCGTCGTCTTGGCCTGGGAAAAGCTCATCGCCCCCGAGCTTGCGCATATCGCCTGGGAGCTGGTGAAAACTTCCCCCCCATCCCCCGCAGAGCGGGGGGGATCAGAGGAATCGGATTCCTAATTGTCCCCCCGTCGGGTACCCTCTGGGTGGGGGGTTAGGGGGCGGGCTTTTTACAACCCGTCCGAGGTGTTATTGCCATCGAGCGTGGCGGGGGCTTCCGATGAGCCCGCCACTTTTTCGTAGCGGCCTTTTCCGGCGCGGACGTACTTCGTGAAGCCCTTGGCCTCGATATTACTGTCCGAGAGGTTCCCGCTGTTGACCACAGCGCGGAGCGGTAGGCTGACAATGCGGCGCATGGGCTTCTGGCACTCCTCACACTGGGTGAGGGGCGCATCGGACATGCGCTGGAAGATCTCCTGCGTCCCGCCGCAGGTCTCACAGTCGCCATCGCAGCGGTAGGTATAGGTTGGCATAGCTTTTATTCTATCGCGCCGGGTAGAGTGTTCCCATGAATGCTTCTGAGGCGCAGGCACAGCTTACGAGATCCGGCGAGCTCTTTCTGGGAGTCTTCGCGCACGGCTCGCTTGCTGTGGAGATCTACAAGCCAGTCGGGGAGGATCTTCAGCAACCGCACAGCCGCGACGAAGTCTATGTCGTGATCGCGGGCACCGGCTTTTTCCTGAGCGGCGAGACGCGCACGGCATTTACGCCCGGCGCGATGCTCTTTGTCCCAGCGGGCGTCGTCCACCGCTTCGAAGATTTTTCCGACGACTTCGCCACCTGGGTCTTCTTCTACGGCCCCGAGGGCGGCGAGGCTCCGATGCCCAAAGAAGCCGCTACCACCGGCGAGTTGCTCCCCGATGCCTTCAACGACACTGAGGAGATGGGCTGCGGCGACCTGATGATCGCCCTGCGAAAAGCGATGCTGCCGCTTGCGCCCGGCCAGGTTCTCCACCTACGCGCCACCGATCTCGGTGCGCCCCACGATATTCCGGCCTGGTGCAACATGACCGGCCACTCCCTGCTCCGAGCCACTGCGCCGGACTACTATCTGAGAAAGAAAGTTAAATAAATGTCAAAGATTCTGATTAGCGTCACCAACTCCAAGAACGATACCGACCGCGCCACGGTCGGGTTTGTCGTCGCCAATGCCTCGGTCGCCAGTGAGCAGGAGACCGTTGTCTTTCTGTCCATTGAGGGCGCACGCCTTGCCGTCAAAGGCTACGCTGATGACATTCACGAAGAGGGCTTCAAGCCGCTCGGCGAGCTGATCGCCAGCTTTGTCGAGGCAGGCGGGATTATCTGGGTCTGCTCCCCGTGCTTCAAAAAACGCGGCCTCGACGAGAACAACCTCATCCCTGGTGCTACGATCGTCGGTGGCGCAAAAGCCGTCGAGTTTCTCTCCCAGGGCGCTGCCAGCATGACGTACTAGATGAGCGACACTCTTGTTGAAATCCCCGCCGTCGCCAATATCTGCGACGGTGGGAACCTGGACTGTGGCTCGGGGCTCTTGCTGATTATCCGCAAGGCGATGCTGGAGACGCCGCAGTCGGGAGTTCTGGAGATTCGCTCGACGGAGATTTCCGTGCGCGAGGATCTCCCGGCGTGGTGTCGCATGACCAAGAATCCCTACCTGGGCTGGTCGGTTGGCACAGGGACGAATCGCTTCTTTGTGCAGCGTGGCGGCGAGAGCAAGGCCGAGTCCGATGCCGCCGCCGAGCAGGCGAAAAACTACCGCTGGCGCGCCCGTGCACACTGGCAGGCGAGCGAGAACACGGTAAAAGTCTATGCGCGAAACCACGGCTGGGACGTAGGGCAACCGGCCAGCTTCGACGTAAAAGACGCGGCTCCAAGTGCGGTGGAGTATGTGCTCAACGCCTTGGCGGCCTGTCTTGCGATGGGGCTCCAGCTACGCGCCTCACGCGCGGGAGTCACGATTGACGAGCTGGAAGTGGCGCTCTCAGCCAGCATCGAGAACATCAATGTCTTTCTGGGGCTGGAAACCGACGGCCACGCGGGCTTTAAAGAGATCACCGGCACCGCCTACGTCCAGTCCGACTCCGACGACGCCACGATCCAAAAGCTCTGGGCCGAGACACTCCACACCTCGCCCGTCGCGAACTCTCTTACCCGGCCCGTGCCACTTACAATTGAGGTTAAGACGATATAATTTAGGTAAAGGAGCGATGGCCATGAGTAAAGATGCCGAGATCGAAAAGCGTATTTCTCGCCTAGAAGAGGCGGTCGAGCGTTTGAGTAGTCAGAAAGAATCACCGAGTCAGCCTTGGTGGAAACGCAGAGCCGCACTCTTTAAAAATGACCTTGCTGCTTACGATGAAGCAATGGCTCTAGGGCGCGCTTGGAGAGAGTCCGACAAGGCTACAAACGCCGCATGAGCCTTCCTTTGTTTCCCGTGACAGTGGTCGGGTCGTTCCCTCGGCCTGAGGCGCTACGAAGATCACTGCGACGTGGGGTGCCCGATGCTGATGTGCTTGAGCAGGCGCGGGTTGAGGTGCTTGCGCTGCAAGAAGCGGCAGGCGTGGACATTGTCTCCGAGGGCGAGCAGGGGCGCGATAGTTTTTTTAGCTTTATCGCCACGAAACTGGGTGGCGTGCGACTGATGAGCCTTGCGGAGATGCTGGACTGGGTAGAGGATAAAGCGGCGTTTGAGCGGCTTCTGGCGGCGCTGGACGTGCCCGCGTTTGCGATTAAAAACCCCGTGGTCGAGGGAAAGCTCTCTCGCAAAACCACGCTGGCAGGCGATGAGCTGGCGTGGGCAAAGTCTCATACGGGTAAGCCCGTGAAAGTGGCACTGCCGGGGCCGTACTTGCTCTCGCGCTCGATGTGGGTCAAGCGCCTCTCCGCCGATACCTACCCCACCAAAGAGAGCCTCGGGGCGGATGTGGTGGCGGTGCTGCGTGCGGAGCTCATCGCTTTGCGCGATGCAGGAGCGGACTTTGTGCAGTTCGACGAGCCAGTGCTCTCCGAAGTGGCGTTTGCTGGGCCGCACGCCACACATAGCTTTATGTGCGCAGCACTGAGCGAGAAAGCCAGTCCGGAGAGCGAGCTGGAGTTTGCCGTGGAGCTAATCAACCAGGTTGTCGAAGGCGTCGAGGGCATCCGCACGGGGCTACATGTCTGCCGGGGCAACTGGAGCCGCGACGAGTCGGTGCTTCTTGCCGGGCCGTACGATGCCCTGGTGCCCTATTTTGCGCGGATGAAGGTCAATCAGCTCGTGCTGGAGTACGCCACCGAGCGTGCTGGAAGCTTTGCGCCGCTGGCCGCCCTCCCCGATGACAAAGAAATCGGGCTGGGGCTGGTCAACCCTAGAACCAGCGAGATCGAGCCTGTGGAACAGCTTGTTGCACGGGTGCAGGAGCTGCTCTCCTACCGGCCTGCAGAGAGTATTTTCCTCAACCCCGACTGTGGCTTTGGGACTTTTTCGGACCGCCCGATCAACACGCTGGATGTCGCACAAAAGAAGCTGGAGAGCCTGAGCCTTGCCGCACAGACCCTCCGTGCGTAGCGCAAGTAGATGGTAAACTACGCACTGTGAATCGTGTTATTGTAACGGGCGGGGCAGGCTTTATTGGAAGCGCCATGGTCTGGCGGCTCAATCAGGCAGGCATTGACGATATTTTGATCGTGGACAACTTGAACACGTCGGAGAAGTGGCGCAACCTGCTGGGACTGCGCTACACAGACTACCTGCACAAAGACACTTTTCTGGCGCAGCTCAAGGCCGGAGAGCTGGATTTCCAGCCCGATGCGCTGGTGCATCTGGGGGCGTGCTCGGTGACGACGGAGGCCGACGCGGACTACCTGATGGAGAACAACTTCCACTACACCAAGACCCTGGCGGAGTGGGCAACGGCGCGGGGGGTGCGTTTTCTCTATGCCAGCAGCGGCCAGACCTACGGCGATGGTGACCTAGGCTTCGCCGATGACGACGCGCTGGTTCCTCGGCTGAGGCCCATCACGCGCTACGGCTACTCGAAGCATCTCTTTGATCTCCATGCGCTCCGCACGCGCCTCACCGAGGAGATCGTGGGGATTAAGTTCTTTAATGTCTTTGGCCCCAATGAGTACCACAAAGACGACATGCGCTCCGTGGTGCACAAGGCGTTTCAGCAAGTGCAGAGCGAGGGTGTGATCCGGCTCTTCAAGAGCTACCACACAGACTACACCGATGGCGGTCAGACACGAGACTTTGTCTATGTGAAAGACTGTGTGGAGGTGCTCTTCTGGTTTTTACAGCACCCCGAAGAGAACGGGATCTTTAATATCGGCACAGGGAATGCCCGCCCCTGGAACGCGCTGGCAAACGCGGTCTTTGCGGCAATGGGGCGTGAGCCACGCATTGAGTATATTGAGATGCCCGAGCGGCTTCAGGGAAACTACCAGTACCACACTCAAGCGACCATTGAGAAACTACGTCACGCGGGCTGCGATGTCCCATTTCGCTCACTGGAAGAGGCGGTCACAGACTATGTCCAGAACCACCTCGCCACTCCACAACCGTATCTCTAAGTCGCGGCGGTGCGGCTGATGCGGGTGGGGATATTCTGTAGATGGAGCAGGCCGTTGCCGCGCTGGATTAACTCCGAGCAGGTGACAAACTGATAGCCCTGAGCCTGGAGGCGATTGACCATGATGGGAACCGCATTCATGGTGGCAATGAGGCCACTGTGCAGCAGGATGATTCCCCCCGGCGTGATATCGCGCATCACCAGCTCGGTAATCTTCTGGCTGGAGCGCCCTAGTTTATAGTCCGCGGGATCGTCGGTCCAGAGCATGTTGGTGTAGCCTTCCTGGGCAATGATCTTCTGAATCGCATCGTTGTACTCGCCGCCGGGAGGCCGAAAGAGCCGCGTGGGCGCACCAACAATCCCGGTCAGGACATCGCGGGTGCGGTTGAGCTCTTCTGGTACCTGGCTCAAGGGGATCCTAGGCAAGCGGTAGTGGTTGTAGGTGTGGTTACCCAGCTCATGGCCATCTAGAACCATCTGCTCAATGATCTCGGGGTAGCGCAGGGCCATCTTCCCCACCACAAAGAAAGTCGCCTTCACGTTGAGGCGCTTGAGAATCGTCAGAAGATCTAGGGTGCGCCAGCCGTGGGGGCCGTCATCGAAGGTGAGAGCCGCAAGGCGCTGGCTTGGGTCACCCGTCACGACCTTGGTGACACGGATTCCCTTCTGGCGCTCGGCATCATCACGGGCGGCAAGCGCGACGAGACGGCGGTACTCGGGCGAGCTACGAGGGTCTTGTTTGGGCATAAGGATAGCTTGGTGGGGCATGGGAGGAGGCGTGGTAAAGTGTAGCATAGCATGTCTGCCTTTGCCACTGCTCCCGCCTCACCTCCCGATCCTCTTCTTGTCCATGAGCTTGCTCGCCCCTTGCCTGGAATCTCTCCCTACGAGCGGGTCGGGGCAGCGGCAGAGTGGGTGCGTGTCTCTCCCTACCGGTGCGTCCCGGTGGTCTCGGGTGGGATTCTGATAGGGCTTGTCACCGAAGCGTCCCTAGCCACTTACTTACACAGCGCCCCCACTGGCCCTAAGCGCCGTCACTGGCTTGAAGCCCAAGTCGAGAGCACGGTCTTAGTTCCGACAGGTGCCCTCTCTCCGCTCCTGAGCGTGACGGAGCTACAAGCGGCCCTTGAGGAAGAGGGAGTGGATGCCTTGCCGGTTGCAGAAGGCAGTGGGCTCTACTACGGGATGGTCGGGCATGGTGATCTGGTGCGCGAGCTGCTTCGTCCTTTGGCCCTGCCTCCTCTAGGTGGGATGGCGACTCCGGTGGGGGTGCATCTTTCCACGGGCACAGTCTCGGCTGGTGTTAGTGGCGCGGCCCTGGTGCTCACGGGCTTTTGCTTTTTCTTTACCCAGCTCTCCCTGATTATTGTCTTGAGTCTCTTAGAGCCCCACTTGCCCGCCCTGCCGCTCCCACTGGTGTGGCGTGAGACGGTCGAGCTGGCGCTGAGGGCAGTGATCACACTGGCGGTCTTTCTCGGGCTGGTTCGGCTCTCGCCCCTGGCAGGCTTTCATGCGGCGGAGCACCAAGTCGTGCATGCCTTGGAGCGCCATGTGCCGCTTCTGGTGGATCCCGTAAGACGAATGCCGCGTGTGCACCCGCGCTGTGGCACCAATCTCTTAGCGGGCTCGTTTCTGCTGGGTCTGGGAGGAGTTCTGGGGCCACTTCTGGGCGAGGCAGGCTATATTCTCTCGGGGATTTTGGCGCTATTTTTCTGGCGCTCGTTTGGAGGCTGGCTCCAGGAGCATCTCACGACACGCCCGGCCACGGAGGCGCAGCTCACGCAGGCGATTGGCGCGGCCAAGACCCTCTTAGAGCGCCATGAGGCCCGTCCTGAACCTGCCACGCTGCAACAGCGCCTATGGAATAGCGGAATGCCGCAGATGCTCCTGGGCTTTGCGCTCGGCGTGGGCACTCTAGCTCTGCTTGGGCTTCTTATTCCGTCACTTGGGCAGGTACTTCGGCCCCACTGGCAGACTCTCCTCCCCTAGCCTTTCGTGACATTCGTCGCAAGATCGGCAGCTCAAAGGCGTACGTGATCAGTGTGGAGAGTGCCAGCGACACCAGCCAGCTCACCAGCGTGAAGCGCACCCGCAAGCTCTCATCGGTGACCTTCCAGGGCTCGGTAATTCCCATCGCGCTTTGCAGGAGTGTTGCCACCAGCGTGTGCCAGAGGTAGAGGTTGTAGGAGATCGCCGCCAGAAAGCGTAGCGGAAGCGGGCACTTCAGCGGGGTCAGCGAGCCTGCTACGGTCGTGATCAGAAGTGCTAGGGCAAAGGGCAAGCGGACTGCCGCTTGGTGGTTCATCTGCCCGTTGCGGCCGTTGGGCAGGCCCTGGAACGAGTGAAAGACCCACCAGCACGCCACGAGCCCCAGTAGCAAGACAATTCCCCACGCCAAATGCGGCTTGACACGCTTCTGTACCCGCGCCACCAGTACCGCCGCCGCCATTCCCCCACCGAAAAGATCCAGAAACGCAGGGAGCTGGTTCATCCGTCCCGTGTAGGCTAGGCCTTCGGTCTCCAGCTGAAAGCTACGGAACACCCAGAGGCGGTAGAGGCAGGCCAGCGCCACCAAGAGCAGTGTCCCGATCAGTGCGCTTCGGCGAAAGAGCCACGCCACCAGAGGGAAGACCACATAGAACTGCACCTCGACGCCCAGTGACCAGAATACTCCATGAATCGAGCCGTAGGTCTCCAAGAGAAACGGGTGCAAAAAACTCAGATGCGCCAAGAGATGCAGGTGCGGGTCGGCGTGGGCTATCGGATCAGGCAGAGCAAACCAGGCGACGAGCAAACAGAGCCAATAAGATGGCAGGATCTTCCCTGCCCGCCGCGAAAAATAGGTTTGCCAAGAGGGCAGAGCCTCCCTACGGGCAAGAGGCCAGTAGAGACAGAAGCCACTCAAAAAGAAAAACAGCTCGACTCCTAGGTAGCCGCGTGGCACGAGCTGGCCCAGTGTCTCAAAGCGCTCGAGTGGGTTCCACCAGGACTTCTGCCAGAGATGAAAGAACACCACTAAGGCGATAGCAAGCCCACGGAGGCCATCGAGCACCTCCAGACGGCTAGGGAGTAGCTCCTGCTTTTTCTTTTCCTGCACACTCTCTATTATGGCGGAAAAAAAATAAACCTAAAATAAACCAGGAACCTGAACCAGATTCTCTCGGTAACCATCTATAAGATAGCCATGTTTCGATACGCAACCCTTCTCGTTATTGGCCTACCTCTTGCCGCTCTCACGGCAGGGGCGGCTCTGCCCCAAAAAAAAACCACGCAGAAAAAAACGGCCTCAGCCAGCACAAAAGTAGCACCCACCCAACCTGCGGGGAACTTTGAGCGTGATGTTTTGCCGCTGATCCAAAAATACTGTGTGGGCTGCCACACGGCTCCCAATGGCTCCGGAGCGATCAATCTGAGCAGCGAAAAAAGCTTCGCGGCGGTGCTCAAGAGCCGCACCTCATGGGATCGGGTGAGCGGGGTGGTTTTGGAGAAGCGAATGCCGCCCGCCGATATGCCCCAGCCCACCGATGCGGAGCGCAAGCGCATGGGCAACACGCTGGAGAGCCTGTTTTCACAAGCGGACTGCCAGATCAACGACCCTGGCCGTGTTACCATGCGCCGCCTGAATCGCGCCGAGTACAACAACACGATCCGGGACTTGCTCGGGGTCAATGTGCGCCCTGCGGATGACTTCCCCAACGATGATGTGGGCTATGGCTTCGACAATATCGGGGACGTGCTCTCGCTCTCGCCGCTGCTGATGGAAAAGTATCTGAGCGCCGCCGCCAAGACCGCTCAAGCCGCCATTATCGCTGCCGAAGACAAGCCGCGCCTCCAGAAGTTTCCTGCGGGTTTGCTCCAAGGCCCTGGCAGTATCTCCGCAGAAGGCTACCAGCTTGCCACCAACGGCGAGGCCACGATCGAGCACACGTTCCCAGTTCCCGGCACCTACACGATTATCGTGCGAGCGGGCGCGTCCACGTTTGGCAGAGATACCCGTCTGATCGCCAAGGGCAAGGACGGTAAACCCGATAAAATGGG
>NZ_CBAYMC010000068.1:0-17917 GCF_964826245.1 Armatimonas sp.
CAAGAGTCCTTGGTTGCGTAAGACTTCGTCGGTTTGGTTTTCGGTCAGCCCCAGCACTCGCCGCGCCTGCTGAGGCTCATTGGTGCAGAGCGTGGTAAGTGTATCCAGAAGCTGCTGGCGTGGCGCGGCAAGCTCGGGGAAGAGTAGGCTTGCGAGCTCTAACGGCTTGCCTTTACTTGGTGTCGTCTTACCCTCTGAGGGCGGAAGCAGGATGCGCATGGTCTGGGTCGTATTCTACCCCGCACGGTGAACCGGGGTAAAATAGGCCACCATGCCCATTCGTACGTCGCAAAAAGCCGCACAGTTTCAGGAGTCCGTGATCCGGGAGATGACCCGCCTTTTTCTGGCCCATGGTGGCCCCGGCGGCGTCAATCTCGCACAAGGTTTTCCAGACTTTCCAGCACCCGAGGCGATGAAAGAGGCGGCGTGCGCAGCGATTCAGAGCGACATCAATCAGTACGCGATTACCTGGGGCGCGAAGTCGCTACGAGAAGCGATTGCGGTAAAAACGGAGCGACACTATGGAGTTCGCCCTGATCCAGAGCGGGAGATCACGGTAGCCTGTGGCGCAACCGAGGCGATGATGGCAGCGCTACTGGCCCTCACCGATCCCGGCGACGAAGTGATTGTCTTTGAGCCGTTCTATGAAAACTACGGCCCGGATGCCGTGCTCTCGGGCGCAACGCCAAGATTCGTGCGACTCCATGCCCCGACGTGGCGGCTCGATCCTGAGGAGCTGGCGGCGGCGTTTAATGAGAAAACAAGAGCGATTATCGTCAACACGCCCCACAACCCCACGGGGAAAGTTTTCACAGCCGAGGAGCTGGGCTGGATTGCGGCGCTCTGCCAGACGTGGGACGTTGTTGCGATCACCGATGAGATCTACGAGCACCTAGTCTACGACGGCGCGCACCGCCGCCTCGCGGATCTTGAGGGAATGGCGGAGCGCACGGTGACGATCACCGGCCTCTCTAAGACCTACAGTGCGACAGGCTGGAGAATCGGCTGGCTCATCGCCCCCCCAGAAGCGACCGTAGCGATCCGGCGTGTCCATGATTTTCTGACGGTAGGAGCTGCCGCACCGCTTCAGGAGGGCGCGGCCGTGGCGCTGGGCTTCCCGGACTCCTACTACGCGGAGCTGACGGCAAAGTACAAAGAGAAGCGGGATCGCTTTCTGCAAGTCGTGCGCGACGTCGGCCTTATCGCGGAGACACCGCCCGGAGCCTACTACATTCTCGCCGACGCGTCGCGCTGGTTAGAAGCGTTCGGCCTCCCCGATGACCAAGCACTGGCGCAGTGGCTGGTGCGTGAGCGGGGCCTGGCGATAGTGCCCGGCAGTAGCTTCTTTAAAAACCGTGCCGACGGTGCCCGGCTCATTCGCTTCTGCTACTGCAAAAAGCCCGAGACTCTGGAGCGTGCGACGGCACTCCTACACAGCCTACGGCCAGGCGAGGATCGGGAAGGCCGCTCCTAGCGTCTCGCCATCACCAGATACCACTTGGCTCCCCTCGGGACGGCGCAAGAGGCGTAGTCGAGTGCCGTCGGTGATGAAATCGGCCTTAAAGCTCTCGCTGGTAAAGCGATAGCGGTGCAAGCCCTCGGCAGGGTCGGCAACGCGCTCAATCGTGAGCTCATCGGGGAGGCCATCATGCATCAGCAAAAGAACCGCCTCATGCGACTCGCCCACCGACGTGAATCTCTTCTCCCACGCCGCCGTGGCAAAGAGCTGGGGTGGAAAGAGCACAATGTCGTCAGGGTCAGGCAAGACCGTCCGGGAGATTTGAGGGGTGTCCATGCTCCAGTTCAAGCTCCCCGACTCGACCAGTCCGACAAAGGGTTTGCCGGGAAACTCGTTCTCGATGCGAAGTGGCTTGCCCGTCAGATCCGTGATGACACTTCCCGGGATCGCCTTATCGTCCACCAGCACTTTTACCTGGTAGCCTCCCTCGGATGGCTCCGCACGAAGGGTGTAGCCGGGCAGGCGGTAGGTCATGACCAGTCCACCACTCGGCGCTTCCGCCAAAAGTGTCTGTGCCCGCAAGTCCGCACTCACAAAGGGTGGGCTCGCATTGATTAGCTCCCCCGACGGCCCCAGATGGATCGTGCTGCGCTCGACTTTCTGGTTCAGCCCCAGGGTCACCTTGGCCTGGTAGCGCTTGGCGACTACCCGCTTGCCCCCCACCTGCATCGGAATCGTGCCATCCGATGTCAGCTCCACCAAGTCCAGTGCGGGCCGCTCGCTGGTGTAGCCAAGCTGCCAGAACCGCAGCGGCTTGCCGGCCACCTCGAGCTCCGCGATCCGCTTGCCCAGAAAGAGCCGCAGGTCGTGGAAGGTGAGTAGCGGCGCGTCTAGTGGAATCACGCCCCCCAGTGGCTTCTGGAGCTTCCAGCCCCCTCGGATGGGCAAGGCTTCCCAGCGCGAGAGCTTTCCCACGACGGTCGCTGTGGCACCACTGACGGCATAGGGACGAAACGTGGAGATGGTATCGTCGGACTCGACACGCACCGGCCCGTCGGGGCTTGCCGAGAGCGTGAGCTTCGCAGCGGTCTTCGTGCCATCCATGAAGGCAATTTTATAAGAAATAGGCTCAGTGAGGATCAGCAGGAGGCATAAGAAAGGTGCCAGCATAAACCTATTCTACCCGACGATGCACCAGGTAGAATACCTCCATGATGCATCCTAAGATCGTCGTCGTGGGTAGCTCCAACACGGACCTCGTTGTCGCCGTCCCCAAAATCCCCGCGCCTGGCCAGACGATCTTGGGGGGGGCGCTTCAGACCGTCGCGGGCGGCAAGGGGGCAAATCAAGCCGTGGCCGCAGCGCGTCTGGGAGGCGATGTTTGCTTTATCGCCCGTGTCGGCGACGATGCCTACGGGACGGCGGCGAGGGCGAGCTTCGAGCGTGAGGGGCTGGACACACACTTTGTCTTCACCACGCCCGGTGTTGCCTCGGGCGTAGCGCTCATCGCCGTAGATCAAATCACGGGAGAGAATAGCATAGTGGTCGCCCCAGGGGCCAACGCTTGCCTCCGTGCTGCCGATATCGCCGCCGCCAGCGCCGCGTTTGACGAAGCGAAACTTATCGTTCTCTCGCTAGAAATCCCCGATGAGGCGGTCTTTGCCGCAGTGGAAGCAGGCTTTTCGCGCGGGATTCCCGTGCTGCTCAACCCGGCCCCGGCGCGGGCTCTGCCTCGGGAGATTTTAGTGAAGCTAGCGATTCTCACGCCCAACCAGAGCGAGTGCGCGCTACTTGGAGGAAGCGCGGCGCTTCTGGCCGGGGGAGTCAAGACCCTCATCACCACGCTCGGGGCCGGGGGAGCGCAGCTTGAGCAGCTCGGCACGTCTCCGCAGAGCTTCCCCGCTCCCTCGGTGATTCCCGTGGACACGGTTGCGGCAGGCGACTGCTTCACCGGCGCTCTGGCGGTCGAGCTGGCCCGTGGAGAGCCGCTGGATCGTGCAATTGTCTTTGCTTGCGCCGCTGCTGCCGTAAAAGTGACGCGGGCGGGGGCGCAGCCGGGCTTGCCCTATCGCGATGAGGTGACGGTATAATAGCCTTTAGTGCAAGACAACGACCTTAAAACGAGCGACGATGCACGGCTACGTGGTGTCTCGGATCACATTCATTCCGAGATGCTCGCCAGTCTGACGGGTGAAGAGGCACTTCAGCAGTTTGCAGAGTCTGCACGAAAGCTCATTGGGGCGCGTTACTGTGCCATCGGCATCGCCCGTGCGGATGGGGAGGAGCTAGAGGAGTTCCTCACCGCAGGGCTAACCCACGAGCAAGAAGCCACGATCGGAGCCAAGCCACATGGGGGTGGCATTCTGGGCCTCTTGCTCCAGCGCACCACACCACTTCGGCTGGAGACACTCGGGACACATCCGTCAGCAGTCGGAATACCACCACACCACCCGCCGATGGATAGCTTTCTCGGAGTTCCCATCCGCTACCAGCAGACCATTCTCGGAAGTATCTACTTGACAGAGAAGCCTGGTGGGTTCACAGAAGGCGATGAGCAGACCATTCTGGCCCTCTCGATGCACCTGGCTGTCGCCATCCGAAACTGGCAGCTCCTCAAGCGCCAGCGCTCTCTGGTTGCAGGTCTCATCACGGCACAAGAAGAAGAGCGCCGCGCCGTCGCCTACGATCTGCACGATGGCCTTACGCAGTATGTCATGGCCGCCCACATGCACCTCTCCGCCTTCCAGTGCGTGCACAACCACGACGATGAGGATCTCTTGTTGGGCCTTCAGTACCTCAAAGATGCGGTAATCGAGTCGCGGCGGCTTATCAATGGGCTACGCTCACTCGCGCTGGATGATATGGGGCTGGCAGGCGCCCTGGCACAGCTCGTTCAAGAGGAAAAGCAGCGGGCCGGGTGGACCGACGCGGACTTTTTGCACGATGTCGAGGGGGAGCGCTTCAGCGTGCCCCTGGTGACGGCGGTCTATCGGGTCGCCCAAGAAGCCCTCACCAATGCCCGCAAGCATGCCGTCGCGCAACGCATCCAGGTAACCCTGCTTCGCGAGAGCGATCACGTCTTAATCTTGAGCATTAGCGACGATGGAATGGGGTTTGATCCTAAGGGGATTCAAGCCGATGACAAGCATATCGGGCTACACGGCATGACCGAGCGTGTGCGCCTGCTAGAGGGAACGCTGCTGATTGAGAGCGCCCCTGGCACCGGCACCCAGCTGACGGCCAGCTTCCCTGCACCCTATCATGAGGAGTTGTTAAGTGAGTAGTAACTACACGGTCTTGTTGGTAGACGACCACGCGATTGTCCGAGGCGGCGTCAAGGCCATGCTACGCGGCACGGAGTTCGACGTTATCGGGGAAGCGTCTTCGGGTGCGGAGGGAATTAGGGTTGCGGAAGAAAAGAAACCCGATCTAGTCCTTTTGGATATCCGGATGGCGGGTGGCGATGGCTTCAGCGCCCTCGTGGCAATCAAGGCCGCACTCCCCAAAACGGTCGTTCTGATGCTCTCCACCTACGACAACCCCACGTACATGGCCCGTGCCGTCGCGGGAGGGGCCGCCGGTTACTTGCTCAAGGGAATCGAGCACGAGGCACTGCGAGACGCGATGCGTGCGGTTCTTCGGGGGGAGCAGCTTCTCTCTACCCAGGATCTCATCCGTTCTCTGCGGGTGGTCGGAGAGGCTGCACAAGCCGCCGACCTGATCGAGCCGCTGACCAAGCGGGAAGAGGAAGTCCTCAAGCTCATGGCAACGGGCCTGACCAACCGCGAGATGGGTGGGGTGCTCTTCATCAGCGAGGGCACGGTCAAGACCCACGTGGAACATATTATCGGCAAGCTCGGAGTCTCGGATCGGGTTCAAGCAGCCGTCTGGGCCGCGCGCCAGGGACTTATCAGCGAGGCGGATCTCCCCAAGCTCTCCACGCATCATTAATAAATACGCCGTTTGGCGGACGATTTTATCTGACGGCTCACCTATGATGTTCCCATGAGTCGGTCTACGAATGGGCGCCGCCTGCATTGTGATGGGCCAGGCTGTGATGCCTCGGTTCCCGCTCCTGTGTTGCTCCGTACCTCGCTTGCTACAGAGCCTGCTCCCTCCCGCTGGCTCTTCGTGCAGGAGAGCGCTCTCTGGAAACACTACTGCCCCCTGTGTGCACGCCGCATTGTCGCCGCTCGCCGAATCCGCCAAATCGCAGATTCACCACGGGCCAATACCCCCTAAAATCAGAGCATCAGATAACCGTTTGGAGATTTATTAAAATGAGACTAGAACCCCTCTTTCGAATTGCCTACACCAAAGTACTTGTGCCCGTGGACTGCACGCCGCTCTCGCAGCGCACTCTACTAGAAGCGGCGCGTCTTATGGTGCCTCTCACCGGTGCCCAGATGACCCTGCTCGCGACGGTTCCCCATACCGAGGGAACGAGCCCTGAGATGGACACGATCCGACAGGCTCGCTGGAGACACGCAGAGCAGGCGCTGGATCAGTCCCGAAAGTTTCTGCGTGACTACGGCTACTACGTCCGCACCCGTATCCAAGTCGCCGATGATGCCGCGCAGGCCCTCATTATCGAGGCACAAGAAAACCACTACGATCTGATTGTGATTGGGAGCCACTTCAACCACACCGACGAGCCCTGCGCTCCGTCTGAGGCGGACAAGCTCCTCGCCGCGCTGCCGATGCCGGTCATTGTGGTAGATAGCCGCGTGAAATAGCGCAGCCGTTGACTTCGCGCTATACTAGGGTTGTTCGGTTACTCCGTCTATTCAGAGAGGACAGCCCCATGTATTCCGGTCAAGATCAACAGCCCCCCCAGTACACTCCCCCCGCGCAACGAGTGCGCTTCGAGGACATTGGAGTCGCCTTTCAGCTTCTGCAGAAACAGCTCGGAGCCTGGGTTGGCGCAGGAGCCATAGCAACCTTCAGTATTGCCGCAGTCGTCATCCCATTCTATGTGATGCTGATTGCGGGCCTGATGCGTCAGGGTGAGAGGATCAATCCCGCCACACTGATCGGCCCTGGCATTCTCATGTTCGTCGGGCTTATTGCACTTTCCACCATCATAACGAGCGGAATGTACCAGATGGCTCTAAAACAGCTACGCGGTCAGACACTTAGCTTGGGGGACATGTTTGCCAATATCAACAAAGCTGGCCCCGTCTTGGGACTTCTCCTCCTCCTTGGGCTTGTTGGCGGACTCGTCGGTGGAGTCTTAGGAGCAATTCTATCCCCTATCCTTGGCCCCTTCACGAGCATCGTGACATCGCTGCCTAGCTATATTGCCGGTGCGCTTTCTTCCCTCTCGGTTCTTCTCGTGCTTGATCAGAATATGAGCCCCGTTGATGCCATTAAAGAGAGCTGGACAAAGCTGAAATCAGAGATCTGGATCGCGCTTGCGTTTATCTTGGTCGCCAGTATGGCAAGTAGCATTGGTAGTCTTGCGTGTGGAATCGGGATGATCTTCACACTCCCTCTGTACTACCTTTGTATGGCACTGATGTACCGCAACTTCTACCCAGAGCGCTTTGAAAGTGGTGGAGGCCAGTAAGCTCATGTCTATGAGTCCTCCGCCGCCCTCGGCGCACCTTCACAAAGGGCTGATTATCAATGCCGGGGCGCTCTACCGAAAGCATCTCGGGCTCTGGCTAGCGGCATCGGCGATCTGCTGTGGTCTCCAAGTGGGGATCTGGTTCTTGCTCCTGCGCGTCGTGAAGTCTCCCGAGCACGACAGCCCGCTGAAGCTCTATCTGATCATGATTCTCTTCTGGGTTCTGGTGGCGGGAGTCAGTCGCGCCTTTCAAACGGGTCTGACGCGCCTTGCGCTAGATCAGCTCTCCGGGGAGCCTGTGCGCCTGAAGCGACTGCTGGCACCGGCGGCGGGGTTCTGGATCACGCTGGCGACATCCGTGGTGGCAGCGCTAGGCGTGCAGCTTGGCTTCACCATGTACACGATTCCGGGCCTGATTCTAGAGGGAATGTTTTTATTGGTTTGTCCGATCCTCGCTGATAGAAAGCTCTCCGTCACCGAGACCATTCGCCTGAGCATCCAGACCCTCCAGCCCGAGCTTCTTCAGGCGACACTCTTTGGGATGTGCCTGAGCCTGCTTAGTGGCGCGGCGGGTGCGGTGATGGGGACAGTCGCCTGGCCCCTTGCACTCGTGGGGGTGATCTTTTTCTACCCCTTAGTGCCACAAGTCCAAGCGCTTCTCTACCGGAGCTACTTTGCCTACAGCAGTTTTGAGTACCGGGTACAATAGTGCCCGTGGACGAGACAACAGCTAGGCGGTATCACTACACAGCGGTCGCAGGGAGCGGAATGAGTGCGCTTGCACAGTTCCAGGCCATGACCGCTGCGAAAGTCAGCGGGAGCGACCGTGCGCTAGACAAAGGAGAGCAAGCGGCCACACGAGCGGCGCTGGAAAAACAAGGGATCGTGATCTACCCCCAAGATGGCAGTGGCGTTGGCCCCGACTGTCAGAGCGTCATCGTCTCCACCGCCGTCGAGGCCACCGTCGCGGACTATGTCGCGGCCAAAGCGCAAGACATTCCCATCGTTCATCGAGCGGAGATGCTCACCCGGCTCGCGGCGCAGTACCGAACCATTGCCGTGGGAGGCACAAGCGGCAAGTCTACCGTGGTCGCCATGATCTTCGAGATTCTCCAAGGTGTGGGACGGCAGCCCTCGGTGATTACAGGCGGTAATCTCGTCTGCCTGGAGAAGCAAGGGCTGATCGGCAATGCTTGGTTCGGCGGCTCGGACTTACTCGTGATTGAGGCGGATGAGAGTGATGGCTCGATTGTTCAGTACGCCCCACACATCGGCATTGTGCTCAATCTGTCTAAAGACCATAAAGAGGTAGACGAAGTCGCGGAGCTTTTTGCTCGCTTTCGTGCCCAGACCACCGGTGCATTTATCGTGGGCGAGGCTGAGAACCTTACGCATCTCAAAGACAAGAGCACGGTTTTCGGTTTTGGTGACGGCGCAAAAATACGCGGCGAGGATCTATCGCTGACCTCTATAGGAAGCGCTTTTCGCGTGGGTACTACCCGCTTTACCCTACCCGTTCCAGGCAAGCACAATATTGACAATGCCCTCGCCGCGATTGCCGTTTGCCAGGCGCTTGGGGTCGCCTTGGACGAGATGGTCACGCCTCTAGCCCTCTTCCAAGGGGTTGCCCGGCGCTTCCAGAGCTTGGGCGTGGTGGATGAGATCGAAGTCATTGACGACTTCGCGCACAATCCCGTGAAAGTCCAAGCCGCTATCGAGACCGCGCACCTGCGTGGGAGCCGGGTTCTGGCAATCTACCAGCCGCACGGCTTCACCCCGACTCGGTTTCTACGTCCCGATTTTGTGGAGTCGTTTTCCACCGCGCTCCGCCCCGACGATAGACTCTGGCTCCTGGAAATTTTCTACGCGGGTGGCACGGCGCAACGAGATTTTTCCGCCGCCGAGATCGTCACTGATATCGTGGCAAAGGGCAAAAACGCCGAGTTTGCCGAAACCCGCGCGGTGCTCCAAAAGCGCCTACTTGAAGAAGCGCACCCCGGCGATCTGATTCTGATCATGGGAGCACGCGACCCCTCGCTGACGGAGTTTGGCCGCGAGCTAGTTCACTCACTGGAGGCCCGATGAGCTTGCCCCCGACATTCTATGTTCCCTTAGAGCGGGACATTCTTCGCCTCACGGGTAGGGATCGCCAAGGCTTTTTGCAAGGCATGGTCACCAACGACATCGCCTCGCTCACACCAGGCGAGGGCTGTTATGCCTTTCATCTCACGAGCAAAGGGCAGATCATCGCCGACCTGCTGGTGCTCTGCCTCGAAGATTCTTTACTCCTGAGCACCGAGCCAGGCTGGGGGGTGGCGCTGGCGGAGTCTCTGGAGCATCACTTGGTTATGGAGCGGGTCAAGATTTCCTCTAGTGCAGCGACCACCTACTTCGTCTATGGCACCAAACCCGACGAGCCTTGCGTTTTCAACGGACTCGGCTGGCTCATCTACGATGCCCCTCCGCCAGGCTTGGTCGGCTACGAGGAAGCGACCTACGAGGGCCTGCGGATCGAAGCGGGGATTCCACGAGGCCGTATAGACTTCGACGAAAAGACGCTGGCACCCGAGACAGGGCAGGCCAGCCGCGCGATTCACTACAAAAAAGGCTGCTACGTAGGCCAAGAAGTCGTCGCTCGCATTGATGCACGCGGCCATACCAACCGGACTTTGGTGCGTCTCACTCTCACAGAGCTCGTCGCCCCCAAAACTCCGATTTTCAGGGACGATAAAGAAGTCGGCTGGGTAACCTCCTGTGCTCTTGGTCCCACGCTCGGCCAGCCTGTGGCACTCGGCTATCTTCGCAATGAGTTCGCGGCAATAGATACATCCCTTCAAGTTGGCTCAGCCAGCGGGGTCGTCCATTGAATAGAAAACTTCTCAGTGGCGGTATCGCTGCTTTTGTGCTTGTCGTCGGAGCGATCTTCTGGGCACTCAATGCCTGGGAGTACCAACAGCTTGGCCCCACTTTAGTCCGGCGGCATCTCGTGCGTGGCGTGGTGGAAGTCTGGCGCAACAATCGCTGGGAGTCCTCGTTTATTGTTGCTCCACGTGCTCCGCTGCTCACACGTGAGGAGCTGAAGCGCATCTCCCTCTCAGACTTTCACTGGGGAGAGGCTGGCCTTTTGGCAATCACCGCAAAAGTGGCTCCCGGAAAACCACTTGAAGGTCGCCTTGCCTTTGTCGTTCAGTTTACAGAAACCTCGGATGGGAAAGTGATCCGTGACCGGAGCCTGCGCCAGACGATTTCCTGGCCAGGTGGCACAACCATAGCCTTTGTCCTCCCCACGGACTTGTTCAAACCCATCCGTAATCAAAAAACCCAGGTGACTCTGGAGCCCATAGAATAGGAATTTTTTAGTATGTCTACATCGCGCTTTAGCCAAGGTGGCTTCCATCACATTGCTCTACGTGCTCGAAATTTTGATAAATCACTGGCCTTCTACACCGAAGGCATGGGTTTTCCCATCGCGCACTCTTGGGGTGAGGGTGAAAAACGTATCGCCCTACTAGACCTAGGAGATGGAAACTACCTAGAGCTTTTTGCCTGCACAGAGGGCACCGAGATCATCGAAGGAAATCAATTCTTTCATGTTGCCCTACGCTCCACAGATGTAGATACCGATATTGAAAAAGTAAGAGAACTAGGTTGCACGATCACGATCGAGCCCAAAAGTGTAGATGTCAATGGGAAAACCATTCGGGTAGGCTTCTTTTTAGGGCCAGACAAAGAAACCTGGGAGTTCTTCCAAAATGACGAACTTTAAGGTATACTTTGATCACTAAATAAACTCTTCTAGCCGTGATGCAACAGAGACAAAAACCCAAAACATTCGATCTAGGATGGTTTCTCGTCCTAGTATTAGTCACAGCGCTTTTTGCCTGCTTAGTTGCCTCACAGGAGCTACGCTTCCAAATCGGAGGCAAGTGGTCTCTTCCCCTCGTTGGGACGGCTCTAGCCATCACAATCTACCTACAGCCACCCGTCCAGGTAGCCGTGCGCCGCTGGCGTGAAGACCAGCGTGACGAAGCGGAGAAACGCTGGTGGCGCGAACGGGAAGAGCGCGAGCGAGCGGCACACATTCGAACCGAGGCACTGCGCGAAGGCAAAATTAGGCGCGAGCGCAAAAAGAAAAAATAACCGTGAGCTGGCTAAAAACCAGCTCGCGGTTATTTTATAACACCTAATTTTTGTGGTGCCCCGCTAGCGATCCATGCGCTCACCTTCAAAAATGGCAAGGACAATCGGCCCCCAAAAGGCAAGTCCCCAACCCGCAAATGTCAGGAACTGCTGCTCGACAGGGTGCGCGGCCACAAAATCCTGGCGACCAATCGTGAAGAGAATCGCAATGCCCGTTAGGGTTCCTCCCCATGCCAGCAATGCACGGTGCTGCCATTTCAACTTTGTGAAGAAAAGCTCAATCATAATACTCTAACTTTACCTGAATTTTCGGCGTTTTGCCACTGAAACCACAAGGAAAATTAACAGCCCTGCTCCCGTTATCCCTGTGACAGAGCTCCCCTCGCGGAAGTAGGGAGCGTGATACGTGAGGCGAACTTTCTGAGTACCAGGGGGAACCAGTACCCCCATAAAGAGATAGTCGCTGATCATGACTGGTGTGAGCCGACGATCTATGGTTGCCTCCCAGCCTTTGTAATAGGCCTCATGTATTACCAAGAGACCAGAGGCGCCGTTCAGGGTTATCTCGATCGTGTTCGGATCGGGACGCGTCGTAGCAACCATCCTGGGATGGCTTGCGCTTTTTTGATCCACAGATCGCATGACGACAGCCGTGTCGCCGGGGAGCGTGCTTAGCTTCGTCAGCATCTTCGTGGGGCTTGCCTCGACAACCCAGTTTGTGGCTACAGATGCCAAGGGTAGCGCAGAGTCACGGCGATAGAGGGTCTGAGAGAGCCGAGGAAAGGGAAGCGGTAGCTCACTGATGACATAGCGCACTCCAAGTCGGTCGAGTAGACTCGCTTGGGTCAGTGGCCAGTCTTGGGGTGTTGTGGTCGGGCTGAGTGGGTCAATCTCAAGGGATGACTTTCCAAAAGCGGTTGCGAGATATTGAAATAGCTCCTTGCTGGTAAGAGAGTCGTAACCCACGGCATTATTGCGATGAGAAAAAACCCCTGCCTCAGGCCATAACTTTGACTTCTCCAGTGGGAGAAAGCGAAAATCTTTGGCATCCGAAGGCAGCATTGCATGAAATAACTCCATGGGCAGTGGAGAGATGGGCTGAGGCAAAGAGAGGTACTTCGCATTGCTGAGCCAGAGGTCTAAAAAGAGGACGATGGCAGGCAGATAGACCCGTCGGGGTGAGCGCAGAAACAAAAAAAGGAGAGCAGCTCCAGACCAGGCGACAAAGAGTGCCAATCCAAGACGCTGCCCAGCCAACATTCCCTCAAGCTTAGCAAGCTGGCGTTCGGGGTGATCTGGATAGCGGGCGTGAATCTGAGCCTGTCCCCACTCCATCAATCGTCCATGACCGACAACCACGGCGATGAGCACAACGAGCCCCAGTAGCAAAAGACCGACAAAGTAAGGGCGAAGCTTCTCAAGAGTGCTTTTGTCAGCGGCTAGCAGGGCACTAAGCCCTAGTCCTCCAAGCACAGGCACAGAGAACGAAAATAGAAACATCCAGCGCGTCGGGCGAGCAATCAAGCTCAGACCCGGTAGCTTCGATAAAAAGGGGTAAAGCGGATTGAACGCCCCCATTGCCAGCAGAATCCCCCCAAGCGCCAGTGCCCCAAAAAACCAAGTCCGCCGCCGTCGTGCCAGTAAGAGCGCTACAAGAGCAAATTGAAGTGTCAGAACACCCACATACCCCGGCATCTCCACACTTGGGCCTTTGAGAAGGGCGTTATGCGCCGCGGCACTACCTAAGAGATCGGGGACGACTAAAGTCGGCAGTGCTAGAGGAGGCACGGACTGCTCTTGGATAAAAGAGAGAGGTAGTGCCATACGAGATGTCCGCTCCAGTACCGTGAGTGCGGGGAAAAGCTGAATCGCAGAGGTACCAAGAGAGATCAGAACGACGATACCATAGCGCACTGCTAGGGCAACCGGTGCGAGACGAAGGCCAATTATCCAGCGTAGCGTGAAGACAACACCGACCATAAAGCTAATCTCGGGAAACCCCGCCAGCAAGTTAGCTCCATAGAGTGCTCCTAAGAGCACCGACCAGCGCCAGCCCTGCGGCTCTGAAAGTACCTTCTCGGTCACGAGCAAGAGCCAAGGCATGCCTATCGCGGCCTCAATCACAGGGAAGTGCCCAAAACCCACGCGGGTCGTGAAGAACGTCCCGAGCACAAAGGCGAGCCCGGAGAACAGCGCAGCGGGTTCGGAGCGCGTGTAATGGAGCAGCAGAAAGTACATCCCGACTGCCCCTAAGCAGAGGTTCGCCAGCATGCCCCACAGAAGTCCAAGACCTGCGGGTAGCCCCACTGTTAGCCAAAACCAAGGCGAGAAAAAGCCCGACTCTAGGCTGGCCAGAAACGGCATTCCCGCAAAACTATAGGGTTTCCAGTGTGGCAAAACACCCGAACGGAGACACTCCTGCGCAAAGACCCGCGAGGGGTAATAGAAAAGGGGGCCATCTTCGCCCAACCGCACCAGGCTCTCGTTGCCTGTCATCAATTTACTGTAAAAAAGAAGAACAAATCCGACTAACAAAAGCGGTGGTGCGGCAAACCTCATAGACTCCTACATCTTATAGTATTTTTCGTCTTCACTAATAGGCGGAATTTCAAAACCATGCTGCTCAGCCCACTCCACGGTCTCTTGCCAGCGATCTTGACGATGACCATCACTGGTCATGGCAGGCAAAAGATGGGGTGGCTCGGGCACGTCTTCATCGCCACGCTCTGTCCACTCACGATGGAGCTTTTCGTAGATCATAGACCACTTCCAGGGAAAAGGGCAAATAAATTGTTCATCCATGACAACACCTCTGACTGCATTGTAACAAAAGTAATCGGTCTGTGCGGGAGAATTTTTAAATCATCCAAAGGCTTTTGCGAGAAGATAGGCCACGGCCGCCGCAATCCCACCAATGCCAGCGGTTTCTAGAGCGCTCCGCCAGGAATTGCTTCCCGTGAATCGTCCTTTGACAAAGCCAAAAACAAAAAGAGCAAGCAGCGTGACGATGCAAGAAAGGCGAAATGCCTCAGCATGAGACTTCAAAAAGACATACGGAGCGAGAGGAATCAGCCCCCCGACAATATAGGAAACTCCAATCGTGACCGCACTTTGAAGGGCGCGCTTGGGATCGGGCTCTTCTAGGCCAAGCTCAAAGCGCATCATGAACTGGACATAGGCCTCCGGGTTTCGCTCCAGCCCGGCGATAATCGGGGCGATCTCTGTCTCAGTCAAGCCATACCCTTCAAAAACCTCACGAATCTCGGCGGCTTCAGCCTCAGGCTTATGGACGACCTCCCAGGCTTCCCGTTTCTTCTCACTCTGGTAGTGCTCTAGCTCACTTCGCGCGGCAAGATAGCCGCCAAGCCCCATCGCAATCGAGCCTGCTGCAATCTCGGCCAGCCCGGCGGTGACCACGATATTGGTTCCCAAAATCGCGCCCGAGAGACCGGCGGCAAGGGCAAAGGGAACCGTAAGCCCATCGGCCATCCCGATAACGACATCGCGGACGCTCTCCGACGACTGAAAGTGCGACTCATGGTGGTGGTCGTGGTGCGGCGGAGTGGTGTGATGAAGGTGGGTGTCCAAAAGAACTAGCGTCCGATCTTGATGCCACCCTCACGAGGTGCCGTTACAATAATTGGGGCGGTGCTGTCCGTGGGCGCGTCTGTGTTGCGACCTCCTGTGGCTCCGACAAAGACAAACTTTAGAGGAGGAAGCTTCGCATCACGTGTCCCTAGGTACTTGGAGTTATCTGATCCCCGAAGGGTAAAAACCGCTTCATCTTTGTTACCTGGAATGTAGATCGCAGTCTGGTTAATGGTAATGCCTGGCGGCAAGCCTAGCACCGTGATGACCACATCACTGCGGCCATTGGTGGGACGCACGACTTTCACGGTCACAGTTGCGGTCTTGCCAGGCCCCAGATCCAAGCTCTCGATTCCCTGTACGGAGAGGCCAAACGGTGGCTCCTCACGTGCAATGCCGATAAACGCGGCTCCACGATCAATGGGGCGCAAGTTGTTGTTCTGGGTTCGGTAGAGCTCTATCGGGCGAGCCTGCCGCTTAAGGGTATGGACATTGCCCTGACTATCGGAAAGCTCTGTGGTTCCCTCAATCGTGATCGTCCCCCCACCTAGCGCCGCCTGATCGTCGGCGGAGATCAGAATCAGCGCCTTATCGTCGTCAGGGGGAATCACCCCCACTTCGGCCTTCACTCCCGAAGGCAATCCCCTGAGCTTGAGGGTGATCGGGCCTTGAAGTGCCTCACGGCGGGTAGCACGCACGAGAAGTGCCGCGCGACGCCCCGGTGCGAGATTGGCTCCATCGGGCGTGACGGTGAGGGAAAAGTCCGGGATTCCGGCACCAATGGTCTCCCAGCAGTAGGTTCCCCCTGAGGCCAGTGAGTCCGTGACCTCGACTATATACTCAGCGGCCTTGGGAAAGCAGCCTGGCATCCGCAGCTCTTCGTCGCCATCCATCACGCGGGTCTGCACCACGGCATCTTTTTCGTCTTTTATGGTCACACGGGGACGTAGCGACGAGCCAAGGCGCTTGGTGTAGAGCTCTAGTCCCATCCCCGGTTTGAGTGCCAGCACTTTAAAGCGATCCACCTGGCGCTCCTGCGTGAGCCGACCGGAGAACATCGCGGGTAGTGTCACTGCCGTCGCCAGTCCCACTTCCACCGCCCCCCCACCATCGGGGAGATCGCGCACCAGCACCGGCGAGTCGCCCAGCGGGGTAGGCACCATTGTCACACCTGCTGCATCACGGTCCAGCTGCGCCTCGACCGAGAGACTGCCCATGCTCGCGGAGAAGCTCTTGCCCGGGCGGCCCACGAGATTCGAGAGTGTGAGATCGGCAGGCAGGTTCCCCATCGCCAGCCGGTAGATTGAGGCCGGATTACCTTTCCAGAGCAAGTCCCGAGTCACCAGTGTATACTCACCATCATCGGGGCAGACCCACTCTAGGATCGGGTCAATATCAATACGCCCCAGGCTTTTGGCCAGCTCTTTGCCCTTGGCATTGTAGAGATAGAGCACCGGATTAAAGAACATTGGGCACTGCTCATTGAGACGATAAGCTTTCAGGTTGAAGGTCAGAGCCTCACCTTTTTTGGCAGTAAACACAAACTTATCGCGCTGTGCGGACTGTGTGAGCGCACCATTGATCACGGTCGGTAGAGTCACATTCAGGGTCGTGTTCGGCAATGCCAGCAGCTCCGGAAGCCCCCCAATCTCAAACGAAAACGGTGTCGAGACCCCCTGCTCTGTCACCAATCGCACCTCGCGCACGCCGGGAGGGGCATCGGCAGCGACACTGATCTTAGCCGTCACCTGTCCGGCTCGGGCCCTTGCTTGAAGCCAGGTGACGATCTTATCGCGGTCGTCTTTTTTAATATCTGCCCCACGGGCCGTGATCATCCGATCCACGGTCGAGGCCCACTGCTCTGGCGACATCGTGCGGTTGTCGGGCGAGCGCGACTCATGACAGGTGACACACTTGGTGTTGAAGAGTGGACGAACCGTATCATCGGCCTGGGTACTGCCACCGACCAGCTCGGCTTTGACGCCAGGAGCGCCATTGACCACCACACGCTTGGCTCCGGCAAGTCCTCCCCCTCGAATCGCCACTTCCACACTCTGCCCCGCCTGCGCCCCCGCTGGGTAGAGCGCCGCAATACGTGGGTTCTGGGCAAAAGCGGCACTGACAAGTGTCAGTGCTAAGATCAGTCCGAGCATAGGCTTCATTGGGGCACTCCTGGTGCGCTGGGCGTTGCTGTCGGGGCGGGCGGCAGCTCGCGCACGAGCTTGTTTTGGATAATATCGTAGAGACGAACACGGCCATCAAGCGAGGCGGCGGCCAGAAGCTGGCTATTGGGGGAGATCGCAAGCCCCCAGATGTCACTCATTGACTCGGTGAACTCTTTTTCCATGCGATTTCGGCCTAAGTTCCAGACCTTAACTTTCTTATCTGCCCCACCCGAGGCAACCGTCTGGCCATTGGGGGCCACAGCGACAGCATAGACACCATCGGGGTGGGCTCCGCCAAAGGTCTGCCCCACAAACCCCGTGCGCGGATCTGGCTCTTTGGGATCGCGGGCCTTGCCATCGGAGCGCACGCCAAAGATGCGCAGTGCCCCATCGCCGCTTCCTACCAGAAAGCGCCCTGGTTGGGCAAGCGCGGCAACGCACCAAACCACGCTACCGCACTGATCAAAGTTCACCACGACCCGGCGCTTCTCCGCGTCCCAGACCTTGAACATCTTATCTGCCCCGCCCGTGGCAAAGAGCGCTCCCCCGTCTTGGGTCGTCGTGCGGCCTGGCACGGCCACACTCAGACACCGCCCGACATGCTCCGAGAGCGTCCCAATGTTCTGGCCCGTTACGGAGTCTGTCACACAAACTTTCTCGTCGTTGGCAGCAGAGAGGATCTGGCTTCCCAGAAACGCAACGGACTCGACGGTGTCGTAGTGCGGCTTGAGCGGCTTGAGCACCTGTCCGGTGGTAGTATTGAGGAGTAGGATCGCCCCACTTACCCCCGGAACACCCGTTCCTGCGGCGAGCACGGCTCCATCGGGAGAGAATGCCAGCGCACGAACCGCATCACTCGCAACCATCCAGTCGGAGAGCTTGTTGCCACTGGCGACTTCATAGACCACAACGCGGCGGTAGGTTCCGACGGCGAGCCGCACGCCATCGGGCGAGAAAGCCACCGCCCAGCACGGAGGGAGCTTGGTGGCAACGGCT